>WRCT01000091.1 GCA_009783775.1 Clostridiales bacterium
TAATACATTATTTGCATTATGCGTGGGGAGAGAAATATGAAGTGTCGTTATTGCGCCGAAACGGAGAGCAAAGTCATAGATAGCAGGCCCAGCGAGGACGGATTGTCCATTCGCCGCAGGCGTGAATGTCTGTCCTGCGCGCGCCGGTTCACGACCTTTGAGCGTATCGAGGAAGTGCCCATCATGGTCGTCAAGCGCGGGGGCAGGCGCGAGCCGTTTGACATGGAGAAGATTCGCTTTGGTCTGCGCAAGGCTTGTGAGAAACGTCCGATCCCCGCCGAGGTACAAAACCACATGGCAGACGAGATCGCGCGGGAGGTCTACAGCCTGACCGAGCCCGAGATCCCTACCTCAAGGCTCGGCGAACTGGTCATGCGCAAACTCAAAGAGGTGGACGAGGTCGCCTACGTACGCTTTGCCTCGGTCTACCGCGAGTTCAAGGACACCCAGACCTTTATGCAGGAGCTGCAACGCCTGTTGGACGAGAAATGACGGACTTTGAAAAAGCGTTCGCGCAGATATCCATTGCCCACGGTTATCACACAATCGGCAAGGTGGGAGTATTTACGCTACCGCTCTTTTCCGCCTTACCCGACATTGACCACGGTTTTTCCGCGCGTACCGGCGGTATCAGCCCGGGGTGCCATGCCAGTCTGAATCTGAGCTTTTCCCGTCCGGAACCAAGGGACACAATACTCTCCAACTTTCACATTTTCTGCAGGGCCTGTGATATCCCAGTGGGCAGCCTTGTTATGGATTGCTACGCGCATGATACCGAAGTTCTGCCCGTGACGGCTGACGACTGTGGGCGAGGTTTTACGCGCGAGCCACTTGCGCCCTGCGACGGGCTGGTGACGCAAGACCCTGCCTGCACCTTAATGACGGGTCACGCGGACTGTATGGCCTTCTATTGCTACGATCCCGTCACGCGTTCCATTGGCCTGGCGCACGCGGGCTGGCGCGGCGCGCTAAACCGCATGGGCGCAAGTCTGATCGCCGCAATGGTCGAACACTATAGGGCAAACCCGAAAGACATCTATGTCGGCGTAGGGCCGTCGATCTGCCCTTCTTGCTTTGAGGTGGGGGAGGACGTAGCGCAACTCTTTGACGCGGCCTATCCCGAACTGGCCCTGCGGGGGACAAGCCCCTGCGGCAAGACGACTATCGACCTGTGGCGCGTGGCCTGCTGCCAGTTTTTTGAGGCGGGCATTCTGCCCGAACATATGCAGTTGATGGGCGTCTGCACGGTGGAGGAACCCGAGCGCCTTTACTCCCACCGCCGCGATCGCGGCGAGACGGGGGGCATGACGGCGTATTTGAGGTTGATCTAGTTGCCGATTGCCAGACAGGAGATTTTAATGACAACTACACTTCAAGGCTTGGAAAATGAATACCACAAATCCTTCGGCGAAAGAGAAATTCTGAGTGCAGATGAACTCATCGCTTTTGCAGTTACGCTTTTCAATGAAATCAAAACCGAAGGTTTTTCTGATGAAAGTTCTAACGAAGATATGCTTTTATTCCAATATGGCGTATATGACTGGGGTGATGAGAACGGCAAACATTTCAGTTTTGATATTACACGCCAAATCTTCGATCCTGAAGAAGATGAGCCCTATCAGCTAAAATGCACTTTAATATTTGAGCCGACTGCATTTATGAAAATCGAATCCTATAACGACTGGAGTGATTTATACGACTGTGTTGAGGGGTTTGTCGACCACATCAAATCAACAGCCGGCTATGAAGCAGCAAGCAAAATGAAAGCAAAGAAAGCTGAGTTGTTATTTGAACAGTGCTGATTATGGCAATTGTCAACCGGCAACTTCTATGATATACTTCCACAATGTAACAGATAAAAGGAGGATAACAATGCAATACACCCATGAAGTAGAAGAAATGGTCTGCGTCAAGATCGGCGCGAACCACGACCCGGCGCCCATACCCGAAGAGGGCAAGTGGGTCAAAGCAAAGCACGTGCAGGACATCAGCGGTCTCACGCATGGCGTGGGCTGGTGCGCGCCCCAGCAGGGCGCTTGCAAACTGACGCTCAACGTCAAAGAGGGCATCATTGAAGAGGCGCTGATCGAGACGATCGGCTGCTCCGGCATGACGCATTCTGCCGCGATGGCGGCGGAGATCCTGCCCGGCAAGACCGTGCTGGAGGCGTTAAACTCCGACCTCGTGTGCGACGCGATCAACACCGCCATGCGCGAGCTGTTTTTGCAGATCGCCTACGGCAGAACGCAGAGCGCGTTTTCCGACGACGGCCTGCCGGTCGGCGCGGGCATGGAGGACCTGGGCAAGGGCCTGCGCTCGCAGGTCGGCACGATGTACGGCACGAAGGTCAAGGGCCCGCGCTATCTGGAGATGGCGGAGGGGTATGTGCTCAAGATCGGCTTGGACGAGGAAGGCGAGGTCATCGGCTACCAATTCGTCAGCATTGGCAAGATGATGGACGCGATCAAAAAGGGCGTCGATCCCAAGGAAGCCTACGAGAAGAACATCGGCTCTTACGGCCGGTTTGCCCAGGCGACGCAGGTCATTGACCCGCGTCACGCGTAAGGGGAGGTGCAATATGATTACGTTTGAAGGATACGAAAGAAGAATTGATAAGATCATGGCCGCATTGAACGCCGTCGGGATCGCGGACCTCAATGAAGCCAAAGCCATCTGCGACAAAGCGGGCGTGGACGCCTACGGGATCTGCAAGGGCATTCAGCCGATCGCCTTTGACAACGCGGGCTGGGCCTATGTGGTCGGCGCGGCAATTGCCATCAAGAAGGGCGTCAAGACAGCCGCCGAGGCCGCCGAGCAAATCGGCGTGGGCTTGCAGGCGTTCTGCATTCCCGGCTCGGTCGCGGATCAGCGCGATGTGGGCCTGGGCCACGGCAATCTGGCCGCCATGCTGCTGCGCGAGGAGACGAACTGTTTTGCCTTCTTGGCAGGACACGAAAGCTTTGCCGCTGCGGAAGGCGCCATCGGCATCGCGCGCACAGCGAATAAGGTCCGCAAGACACCCCTGCAAGTTATTCTGAACGGTTTGGGCAAGGACGCCGCCCTTATCATCGCGCGGATCAACGGCTTTACCTATGTGGAGACGGACTATGACTACGCGACGGGCGAGCTGAATGTTGTCTACACCAAGTCCTATTCCGACGGCGACCGCGCGAAGGTGCGCTGCTACGGCGCGGACGACGTCTGCGAGGGCGTGGCGATCATGCGGCACGAGGGCGTGGACGTCTCCATCACGGGCAACTCCACCAACCCGACCCGTTTTCAGCACCCTGTGGCGGGCACCTACAAGAAGTGGTGCAACGAGCATGGCAAAAACTACTTCTCCGTCGCCTCGGGCGGCGGTACGGGCCGCACCCTGCACCCGGACAATATGGCGGCGGGCCCCGCGTCTTACGGCATGACCGACACCATGGGCCGGATGCATTCGGACGCCCAGTTCGCGGGCAGCTCCTCCGTGCCGGCGCATGTGGAGATGATGGGCCTGATCGGCATGGGCAACAACCCGATGGTCGGCGCGACGGTCGCCATCGCCGTAGCGATCGAGCAGGCCTCGGTATAACACAAGGAAAACCACGAGCCACCTGCAAAACGGGTGGCTCGTGATATATTCGTTTATGATCTCATTTGAGGACGCAGGAACCATACTGGACGAAATTGCCGAGGAACTGCCGGAGGAATTTTATCGGGAGCTCAACGGCGGTATTGTGTTGCTGCACCGATCCAAACTGCACGCGCGCAGCCTGGACCCGAGCCGGCTTTATATCCTGGGCCAGTATCATTATCAACCGCGCGGACTGGGCCGTTATATTGAAATTTACTACGGTTCTTTTCGGCGCGTATACGGACATCTCGATCCGGAACGGCAGAAAGAGGAGCTGCGCCGCGTGCTGCTGCACGAGTTCACGCACCATATTGAATCCCTGGCAGGCGAGCGCGGGCTGGAAATCAAGGACGCCATCAGAATGGAAGAGTATCGAAAAAAGTTCAATCAATAGGATTGAGGGGGACAAACCATGGACAAGCAACCGAAGAAAAAAGGACGCAAACTAAAGATTTTCCTATGCGTTATTGCCGCGTTGGCTATTGTAATAACGGGCTATTTTCTGATCTCCGGCTGGGCAGCAAGCCTGCCGAAACTCAACTACACTTATAACACTGACACGCGTCCCGCCGCAGCCTATCCCGACACAGCCTTTGCCGTTATCTCGGACCTCCATGTCTATGATCCCTCTTTGGGCAGTTCCGGCGCGGCCTTTGAGGAGGTTTTGTACGCGGACAGAAAATTACTTTTAGACAGCGAGGCTCTGCTGGACTACGCCATCGCGGATATTCTGTTCTCTAGCGCGCGGTTTGTGCTGATCTCCGGCGACTTGACCAAGGACGGGGAACGGATCAACCACGAAATCGTGGCGGAGAAGCTGTCCATGTTTACGGAAACGGGGATCAAGGTCTACGTTGTGCCGGGCAACCATGATGTAAGCAATCCCGACGCGGTGGCCTTTGACGGAGACCATACGACGCCTGTCGCAACCGTTACGCCGGAAGAGTTTGCGGAGATCTATGCGGACTATGGTTACGGGGACGCGCTGTATCGGGATAAAAACTCCCTCAGCTATATAGCCGAGCCCGAGGACGGGCTTTGGATTCTGGCCCTTGACGCCTGCCGCTATAAGGAAAACCGACACGGCGAGGGAGAGATCGTTGGTGGCAAGCTGACCCAGGAGACACTGCATTGGATTGAAGGCGTGCTGACCGAGGCGATTGCGCAAGACAAGGCTGTGATGGCGCTCATGCATCACGGTGTGGTGGAACACTGGGAGGGGCAGAGCAAGCTGCACCCGGACTATCTGCTGGACGACTATAAGCACTTCGGCAAACTGCTTGCCTCCTACAATGTGCGTCTGGCCTTTACCGGCCACTATCACGCGCAGGATATCACGCGGGCAGATTTTGGGGAGAAGTATCTCTATGACATCGAAACCGGCTCACTGATCACCGCGCCCTGCCCGATTCGCTACTGCCCCATTTCTGACGAAACCTTTATGATGCAGAGTGAGACCATTGTAGACAAGCTCTATCCCGACACAGACTTCGCGGCAAGCGCCGAGGCCTTTGTCAAGGCTACCGTGGTTTTAGAGGCCTATAAAACGCTGAAAAAGTACAAGGTCTCAGACGCGGACGCGGACTTGATTGCCGACGCGGTCGGCGACGCCTTTACAGCGCATTATTCGGGCGATGAGGATCCTGCCCTGCGCCCGTTCCTCGATAAAAGCAAGCTCAGCCTCTGGGGTCGCATTGTACTGGCAACGCAGAAGTATGTGCTGGACGGATTGTGGAAAGACCTTCTGCCGGAGGATAACAATGTGTCATTTTCGCTGAAATGATTTATATCACCGGCGACAAGCACCGCAGATTCGCGGGCCTGATCAAGTTCTGCGAACTGGCGGAAACCTCAAGAGGCGATATCCTTATCCAACTCGGCGACGCGGGTATCAACTATTTTGGCGCGCGCCGTGACGCTGCCGTAAAGCGCCGGCTTGCCGCGCTGCCCATTACTTTGTTCTGCGTACACGGCAACCATGAAAAGCGTCCCGAGACGATCCCAACCTATCGGGAAGAGCAGTGGCATGGCGGCACGGTCTATGTGGAGCCCGAATATCCGTCCCTACTTTTTGCAAAGGACGGGGAAGTGTACGAGTTCGCCGGCAAACGCTGCCTTGTCATCGGCGGCGCGTACAGCGTGGACAAGCCCTTCCGCCTGGCCAATAACCTGGAGTGGTGGCCGGACGAGCTGCCCTCGGAGGAAATCAAGCAACGGGTGGAGCAGCGGCTGGATCAGGAGAACCGGCGCATAGATATCGTCCTCTCGCATACCAGCCCGTTCAAATACATTCCGCGCGAAAAGTTCCTGGCGGGCGTGGAACAAGACACCGTAGACTACAGCACGGAGGCTTGGCTGGACGAGATCGAGGAAAAGCTGACCTATGACCGCTGGTATTGCGGCCATTATCACACGAACAAGATCATCGACAAAATGCGTTTTCTGTTTGAGGATTATCTGGAGTTTCGGTAGCGGGAGGCCATCATGCAAAAAGAGAGAATCACAATCAAGGCAAAGGACGGCGCTCTTATATCGGCGCTTGCCTGTAATAGAAACGAACCCTCGGTTCGCGGTCTCGTACTTATCTGCCACGGCTTTGGCGAGCATAGCGGCAGCTATCATGAACTCATGGAACGCCTTGCGGCAGCCGGCTACGCGAGCCTGATTTTCGACCAGCGCGGCCACGGGGAGCTGTCGGAACCCGATCACAAGAAACGAAAGAAACGCTTGGGCGTTATTCCAGGCTATCAGAGTTTCCTTGATGATATCGACGACGTTACAGCGGAAATCCGCCGCAGACTGCCCAACGTGCCTTTGGCTCTCTACGGGCATAGCATGGGCGGCAATATCGCGGCCAACTATTTGCTTTCGCGCGCGCAAGACGATTTCTCCTGCGTGATCCTGGAATCGCCTTGGTTCGGTCTTACGAATAGCCCAAATTCGTTTGTCATAGGACTGGCAAAGGTATTGGGCACGCTGTCGCCCAAATTCGCCATCTACAACAAACTGACGCATACGGACATCACCGCCGATGAGAAACAGGTGGGGAAGATAGCGAGCGACCCGCTCTACCACAACCGTATCTCCATGCGTATGTTCGCGGGCATTCACAAAGGCTGTCGCTATGCCGTGGAAAATGCGGCGCGGCTTTCTGTTCCGACTTTACTGGCCTACGCGGGCGGGGAACGGATCGTAAGCAACCCCGCCATCGCCGCATTTCATAGCGCGTGCGGCCCTCATGTAATCGCCAGAGAATACCCGTCCTGTCACGCCATTCACAATGACAGCGCGAAAGAAAAACTCTATGCCGATATCATATCCTTCTTAAACGCCCATTGTTTGCCGGAGGGACTGAAGTGAAATATATCGTTGCCCTGGACCAGGGCACAACCAGTTCCCGCGCCATCCTCTTTGACGGGGCGCAGAACATCGTCTGCGCGGCGCAAAAAGAACTCACGCAGTATTATCCGCAGCCGGGTTGGGTGGAACATGACCCGATGGAGATCTACGCCTCGCAGTATGCGGTCTTTATGGAAACGCTCACAAAAAGCGGGGTTGATATCCATGATGTGGCGGCGATCGGTATCACAAACCAGCGTGAGACCACAATCCTCTGGGACA
>WRCT01000092.1 GCA_009783775.1 Clostridiales bacterium
AATACATTCGTCCGGCGGGCGAACACCCGGGGTCCCCGCCAAATTCGCAAATTTGGTGGGGTGGACTGTCGCCCCTACGGTTTACTTTGTTGGGTCAAGCTCGGGCACCAGCTGAACGAGCCAGCGCAGGATCTTGGCCGCATCGGCAGCGGAGATGTTCGCTGTAAGGGGCAGCGTGACCTTGGCGTTGATCTTACCCTGCGGCGTTAAGTCTCTCAGCTGGACCAGGAACCGCAGAATGGCCGCCGCGTCCGCCGCGTTGACCACGCCGTTATCGTCCGCGTCGCCCCAGAACGGGGACTCGGTCTGTGCGGGTCCGAATTGGAAGTTTAAGAGCGGTATGCTTTCGGTTTGGGCGTCCAAAAACGTGGTTTCACCAATTAAAACGCCGACAACAGAGGCAACCGTATACGCGCTGCCGTCCCAGCCTTTCACGGCAAGGCCGTCGCCCAGCTCTATCTCGCCGCGTACTTGCACGGCCCAGGCATCGCCGCCGGTGTCCAATGTCTTGACCGTACCGCTGCCGCCGTTTAGGCTGAATTTTCCGTTGGCCGAGTATATCCCCACGTAGCCGGAAACAATGTCAACTGTCCCGCCGTTCAGCGTGATGTCGCCTCTTCTTGCATATATCCCCATAAACTCATCTGCTTTTATCTCCACCGTACCGCTGCCCACCGTTACGGAGCCCTCGTACACATAGATGCCGGCGTAGCCCGCGTCAATCGTCAGATTCCCGCCGATTGTCACATCGCCGTCGTCGACGTGTATTCCGAAGCCCCCGGCGTCAACCCCCAGCGCGCCGCCGGCAAGAGTAAAGCTGCCGCTTTGCACATTAACGCCCGACCCCTCGGTGACGTGAATGGTTACCGTGCTGCCGTCCAGGAGCACGCCGTCATATGCAAGGATCCCGTCGTATTCGGAGGTGACAGTTACCGAGCAGTCGTTGATTGTCACACCACCCGCAGTAATCCCAACGTTAGCGGTAATCGTTACCGAGCCGGTTCCACTGACAGTCAGATCCCCCATAGAAAGAATGCCGTAGCCATCCCCCATGCAGGTTACTGTATTTTCGCTCCCTTCGGCAAGCACAACCGTGGCGCCGTCGGGCAGCAGAATGACAAAGCCTTCGGGTTCGACATCGTAAGCAAAGTCGGCGCCGTCCAGCGTGAGGGTTTTGGTGCTCTGCTCCCAGGTCCAACCCGCGCCGCTTCTATCGTCTGTAATAACACTGACAAAATCCCACGGGGGAATGGACGCTGCCGCACGGTTAACGGTGATTTTATAGTAGTCGCCGTTACCTGCCGCGATATAAATATCCGTTGCGGCGCCTGCCGCGAATGAAATGATGTCTTCGATATCAAGGCCGAAACCAAGCACCAACCGCTCTATAAATTCGGCTCCGTCTCCTATGCCGAACGCGGCTCCAAGGTTTGCTATGATGGCGGCATGATCATAGGTTGGGTTGCTCATAAAATCATTGGGCAGGAAATAATCGAATGCCATATAATCCGCGCCGTCTTTCATGACAATATCCCCGACACCGATGGAATTGGTTCCAAGCGGCACGTTTATGCTTGCGGTTATGAGTTGATTTGCCACGTCAAAGCCGAAGTCGGACACGGAAAGCGAAACTCCCGCCACCTCTATCAAGGTGTATTCGCGCGCGGCGGGCCCAAACTGAATGTCGGTTAGCGGTATGCTTTGCGTTTGGGCGTCCAAAAAGACGATGTAGTCCTCGTCGAAGGCTCCGATAACAGAATCCACCGTATAGTCGTCACCGTCCCAGCCTTTGACGGTTATGTCATCGCCCAGGCCAATCGAATCCCATGCGTACACGGCCCAATAATCGCCGCTGTCGTCCGTGGTTCGGATTGTACCGCTGCAGCCGATGATAATCAGGTCGTCCGGTCCTGCCAGCCCGTCATGTCCGGCGGTAATATCTATCGTGCCGGCGGCGATGATGAGGGTGTCTGACGCGACAATCCCGTCACTGTCGGCGGTTATCTTCATGCTTTTACCGCCGATTGTAACAATGCGGTCTGCCATAATCCCCGCTCCTTCGCTCTCAATGATAACGGCGGCGTCATCGTTGACTGTAACGCTGCCGACATTCGCGCGTATTCCTTCATTGCCGGCTGTAATGTCCGCAAAAGAAGAGCCGCCTATTGTGACATCACCAAGATCGGCGTAAATACCATAATGGTCGGATGTGATCGTTACTGTGGCATCGCTGATATTCACATTTCCGTTGCTTGCCCGTATCCCGTATGTAAGATCACCCGTATTGGCGACGCCGATTTGCACGGCGCTATCGCTGATGACGACGCCGGTCGCCCATATGCCCCATCTGGCGACGTTAATCGTAAGAGCGGCGCAGTTTACCGAGACCGAACCGTCGGGTGCGTATATCCCGTCGCTCCATGCCCCGTAGGTTCTATTCCCCACGATTGTCAGCTCCCCGTCGCCGGTGAGGGTCAAACTGCCCTGCGCCTCGATGCAATGCGCGTAATCCGTTGTCTCGATACGGTTGCTGCCATTCAGCGTAACAGTGGCGCCGGCGGGCAAAAGAATCGCGGCATAGGGTTCCATAGGCGCGTTCGGACGACTGGCGTTGAAGTCAAAGCCATCCAACGTGAGGGTTTTTGTGCTTTGCGCCCAGCTCCAGCCGTGCGAGGCGAGGTTGTCCGCGTCGCCCATGCCTGTAAAATCCAGCGGGGCTGTGACGGTCGCGGCAAGGCTTGCCGCAGGCGCAAGCGTCAGCAGCAGAGCTGCCGCCAGCAAAATGGAAAACAGCTTTCTTGTTCGTTTCATTTTGACCCTCCGATTTGTTGAAGTTCTTTGTTAGAATACTCCCATTGTACGAAGAAAACAAGAGGCGTTGAAATTGTTAATAATATTTATGATAATTGTGGTATGATTGGGTTATGAATGTAAGTATCGGCGCGCAGGCGGCACGGCTGTTCTGCCCCGAAAACTGTATCTGTATGCTCTGCGGCGAGGAGGCCGTTGTCGGAGACGACCGCGTCTGCGAAGACTGCCGCAGCGCGCTGCGTTTGGCGCCCCTGCCCGCGCCGCCGCCCGAGGTGGACGGATTGTTTGCCGGTCTGCGGTATGAGGACAACGTCGCCCGCGCGGTGCACCGGTTCAAATACTATGAGGGGTTAGGCTACGCGGACTTTTTCGCTGGCTTTATGCACGTGCCCGAAGAGTGGCGCGCGGATATTCTCGTGCCCGTGCCACTGCACCCGCTGCGCGAGTTTCTGCGCACCTATAACCAAAGCCTGTTGCTGGCGGAGCGTTTGAGCGCGCAGACGCGAATCCCCTTCTGCCGTGATTTGATCGTGCGCAAGCGCTACACGCCGCCGCAGGCGCGTCTGTCCGGCAAGGAGCGCGGCAAGAACCTGCGCGGCGCGTTCCAGGCCGATCCGGCCTGTCGCGGTCTGAATCTGGTGCTGGTGGACGATGTCTGCACCTCGGGTTCGACGCTTACGTCTTGTGCCCATGCTTTGAAGAAAGCAGGAGCCGCAAAGGTGTATGCGGTATGCGCGGCAACAGTTTTACGCTGACGCTTTCGGAAAAATGGGTTGCCATTTTTCCGAGGATTCGACATTTTCTTGTCCCGCACCCAGGACGGACACTAGCTGCGGAACGGTCAGAAAATGCCGCAAAGTGTGGGCTGGCGGCCGCGCAGGTCGCCCTTGCCCACATATCGTTGTGGGCTCAAGGGGTTGCGACCCCTTGAGAATCCCCTTGGGACGTTCTTCCCACGCACTTGTACTTCTCGTGGGTGGCGTTCCCGCCGCGGATATGGCGCTCGGCTTTGTTTTTGTCCAGCACCTTGCGCACGCGTCGGGCCAGGGCGGGCCGCAGGTGTGCAAGCCTGGCCGTCACATCCTGGTGTACGGTGGATTTGCTGGATTTTAAGGCCTTGGCCGCGTCGCGCACGGTAGCGTCGTGGTCAATGATATAGTGCGCGGCCTGATAGATACGTTCCTCGATATAGGTCAAATGAAAATACCCCCATACACGTTTGTTACTTTGTTACAATGTATGAGGGTATGTCCTTATTATATGATTAAGTGTCGAGTATTGCCTTTCGTGTACCCGCTACCGTGACCGTGTCGAGGAATTGGTTGGCGATGGGCAGAAAGCCACTGTCCTCATCGCTCAGATAAAATTCGATTTGGGTTTGGGCCTGTTTTTCCACTTCTCCCAACAGCTTGGGCAGGGCCAGAGCCAGGGCCGTGCCCGCGTTGACAAAGGCGACGTTTGGCAGTGTTTCGGTGATGGCTTTCGCTAAAAAGGGATAGTGCGTGCAGCCCAGGATCACCGTGTCAACGTCCGTGTCCCGCAGGGGGGCCAGGTAGCGTTCGCAGGTCAGACGCGTGATGGGATCGTCTGAAAGAAAGCCGTTTTCAATCAGCGGCACAAACAGCGGGCAGGCCAGGCCCGTGACGCGCAGGTTCTGATTGATTTCCGCAAGCGCGCGGTTATAGGCCCCGCTCGCGACGGTGGCCTGTGTGCCCAGCACCGCGATGTGGCCGGTTCGCGTCGCCAAAGCCGCTTGCGCGCAGGCGGTTTCGATCACGCCGAGGATCGGCACGTCGAACGTCTCGCGCAGCGCGGGCAGGGCGGTGGCGCTTACCGTGCCGCAGGCGACTAAAATGGCCTGCACGCCTTGCGCCAGCAGAAATGCCACGTCCTGTTTCGCGTAGCGCGTGATGGTCTGTATGCTGCGCGGGCCGTAAGGCACCCGAGCCGTATCGCCGAAGTAGACAAGGTTCAACCCGGGATTGTACTTGCAGACCTCATTCAGAACGGTCAGCCCGCCCAGGCCGCTGTCGAAAATCCCAATCTTGTTTATCACTATTCCACCCCCATCGGTCTGTCCATCAGTTCCCGAATCGCGTCGCTGGGCAGCTTGCCCTCGTACAATACCTCGTAAAGACTTTGGATAATGGGCAGCTCGAAGTCATAGTTGGCGAGGTCCTCGTACACGACTTTGCAGCTGTAAATCCCCTCGACCGTCTTGGTGTTTTCGGCGAAGAACCGCTCCACACCGTTCTGCCGCCCGATGATCAGGCCCGCCGCGTAGTTGCGCGAGTTTTCAGAAAAACAGGTCACGACCAGGTCGCCCACGCCCGTCAAGCCGAAATAGGTCTCGCGGTCCGCGCCCTTGGCCTCGCCGTAGCGCAGCATTTCCGCCATGCCCCGCGTGACCAGCGCGGCCTTGGCGTTGTCGCCGTAGCCAACCCCGACCAGGATACCGCTCGCAATGGCGATGACGTTTTTCACCGCCGCGCCGTATTCCGCGCCGATTTCGTCCGTGTTGACATACAGCCGCAGATATGGCGTGGCGAAGAGTTCCTGCGCGCGGCGCGCGACGGTCTCGTCGGCCGATACGACGCAGGCCAGGGTGAGCATACGGCGCGCGACCTCCTCGGCGTGGCTCGGGCCGATGATGGAGCAGGGCACTACCCTGTGCCCCGACCCCAGCGCGAGGCGAATCGTCTCCGTCATGCGGCCGTTTGTGTTGGGATCAAAACCCTTGCTCGCGTTGACCACGAGCAGGTCGGGGTCAATCAAGTGCCGCAGCGAAAGCAGCAGCCCGCCCACGACCCTGGTCGGCACGGCGATCACCAGCGCCTCCGCGCCCGCCAGCGCGTCTGTCGCGCGGTCGGTGGCGGTTATGGTTTCGGGCAGCTTTACTTCCGCAAAATGCTTGCTGTTGCGATGGTTTTGGTTGATATCGTTGATTTCGCCAAAGTCAATGCCGAGCATGATTACATCATGCCCGTTGTCCGCCAGCACAAGCGCGAGCGCGGTGGCCCAGCTGCCTGTGCCCAATACAGCAATGTGTCCCGTGTCAGTCTTCATATCCGTTTGGGTTCAGGCTCTGCCAGCGGCAGCCGGAGAGACACATATCGTCCAGCGTTTTTTCGGCGGTCCAGCCCAAGAGCTCGCGCGCCAAAGTCGGGTCCGCATAAGTAGAGGCGACATCGCCCGCACGTCGCGGTTGAATAACAAAGGGGATTTCTTTGCCGCTGGCCCGCTCGTAGGCGCGCAGCACATCAAACACGCTGTAGCCCAGGCCCGTGCCCAGGTTGACGGGCAAAGCGCCATTGTGCGCGTCCAGATATTTTAAGGCCAGCACGTGCCCGCGCGCCAAATCGACGACATGGATATAGTCGCGCACGCCCGTGCCGTCGGGCGTGTCGTAGTCCGCGCCGAAGATATTGAGGTGGGGGTAGGCGCCGCCCGCCACGCGGGTGATGTAGGGAAAAAGATTGTTGGGAATGCCCTGCGGGTCCTCCCCCATCTTGCCGCTTTCGTGCGCGCCGATGGGGTTGAAATAGCGCAGCAGGACGGCCGCGTTGTCACCGTTTGTCTTTTGCCAGTCGGTGATGATGATCTCGGACATGAATTTCGTCCAGCCGTAGGGGTTTGTGCAGCCCAGCGGCGCGTCCTCGCGGATCGGCGGCGCGGGATCAATATACACCGTCGCCGAGGAGCTGAAGGCGATCTTATTGACGCCAAAGCGGCTCATCACGACCAGCAGGGACATCGTGGCGTTGAGGTTGTTTTGATAGTAGGCCAGGGGTTTTTCCACGCTTTCGCCCACGGCCTTGAGGCCCGCGAAATGAATGACGGCGTCGATCGCGTGCGCGGCAAACACCCGTGCAAGAGCCTGTTCGTCTGCGACATCAACTTCGTAAAAAGTGACGGCTTTGCCCGCGACTTCTTGAATACGGTCCACGACCTGCCGTTTGCTGTTGGAGAGATTGTCGGCGATGACCACATCATAGCCGTTTTCCAGCAGTTCCACGCAGGTATGGGAGCCGATATAGCCGGTCCCGCCGGTCACAAGAATGGTTTGTTTCATGGAGCGCCCTCCCAAAGTGTTATTGGCTTATTATACACATTGGGAGGACGCTTGGCAAGTGAGAGCAGGTGCTTGATTATGTTGAAATAATGAAAGAAACGAGAATTGAAAATATAGCAATTGTGTTTCTTGATATCTGGATTGCTTCGTCGCGTTTCTTTCATATGCTCGTTTCCGTTGCGCTCCTCGCAATGGGAACCGCTGATTAAGTCTTGAGAACGGGGGCGAAAAATGGTATAATGAATGCATGAAAAAGCAGTTATCATTTAGTGATGTTGAGTATGCCGACAAGCGCAAGAAGACCC
>WRCT01000093.1 GCA_009783775.1 Clostridiales bacterium
CCGAAAAATGCGTGGGCTGCACGCTCTGCGCGCGCAAGTGCCCCGTGGACTGCATTTCGGGCACAGTCAAACAGCCGCACGTCATCGACCAGGCGCGCTGCATCAAATGCGGCGCGTGCCAGGCGGCGTGTAAGTTCAATGCGATTATTAAGAAATAATCGCGTTAAACAGTGAGGAATGAGCCATTAGGAATGAGCAATTCAATTCCTCACCCCTCACCCCTAATCCCTAATGAAACGTAACAACGGAGGCAGCTTCATGGATAATATCACCTTAAAGATAAACGGACTCAGCGTTACCGCTCCACTTGGATCTACAATATTAGAGGCCGCGCAAAAGGCGGGGATCCGCATTCCGACACTTTGTTACCTTAAGGAGGACAACGCCATCGGCGCGTGCCGTTTGTGCGTGGTCGAGGTCAAGGGCGCGCGCTCCAATCCCGCCGCCTGCGTGCAGGAGGCCGCCGAGGGCATGGAGGTCCAAACCAACACGCCCGCCCTGCGCGAGTCGCGCAAAAAGACGCTCGAGCTCCTGCTCTCCCAGCATCGCATGGAGTGCTTGAGCTGCGTGCGCAGCGTCAACTGTGAGCTGCAAACTTTAGCGCAGGAATACAATGTCGACGCGCACCGCTACGACCCCGCCGAGCCGATCGGGCCCGCGATCGACGACTCTGCCGTACACCTTGTGCGCGACAACAGCAAATGCATCCTCTGCCGCCGCTGCGCCGCGGTCTGCAAACGTGTCCAGTATGTCGGCGTCATTGGCGCGACCGAACGCGGCAACCTCACGCAGATCGCCAGCCCCTTCGAATACGGCCTGGCCGACACCTCCTGCGTGCATTGCGGGCAGTGCATCGCGGTCTGCCCCACGGGCGCGCTGACCGAGCGGGACGACACGGACCCCGTCTGGGCCGCGCTGGCCAACCCCGACCAACACGTCGTCGTGGCGCCCGCGCCCTCCGTCCGCGCGCAGCTGGGCGAGTGTTTCGGTATGCCGATAGGCACAAACGTGGAGGGCAAGCTGATCGCCGCCCTGCGCCGTCTGGGCTTTGACAAGGTCTTCGGCGTGGACACGGCGGCGGACGTGACCGTGATGGAAGAGGGCGCGGAGCTCATACAACGCTTGAAAGAAGGTGGCAAGCTGCCGCTCATCTCCTCCTGTTCGCCGGGCTGGGTCAAGTTCTGCGAATACTATTATCCGGAGTTTATCGAGAATATGTCCAGCTGCAAATCACCCCAGCAGATGTTCGGCGCGCTGACCAAGACCTGGTACGCCGAGCGCGCGGGATTGGACCCCAAGGATATCTTTGTCGTGACGATCATGCCCTGCACCGCCAAGAAGTTTGAGGTGCGCCGCCCCGGCGAGGACGCGACGGGTTATCCCGACGTGGACGTGGCGCTCACCACGCGCGAGCTGGCGGCCATGATCCGCCGCGCGGGCATTGATTTCAATATGCTGCCCGACGAGGCCGCCGATCCCGCCTTCGGCGTGGCCTCCGGCGCGGGCCTGATCTTTGGCGCGAGCGGCGGCGTAATGGAGGCCGCCCTGCGCACCGTGGCGGAGAAACTCACGGGCAAGCCGCTCGATAAGATCGACTTTACCGCCGTGCGCGGCGTGGAGGGAATCAAAGAGGCCGAGTATGATCTGAACGGCACGACCGTGCGCGTGGCGGTGACCTCGGGCCTGAGCAACGCCGCCAAACTGCTGGACATGGTCAAAAGTGGGGAGAAGGACTATCACTTCATCGAGGTCATGGCCTGCCCCGGCGGCTGCGTCAACGGCGGCGGCCAGCCCTACCAGCCGAGCCATGTGCGCAACACGGTCGACCTCTCTGCGCAGCGTGCCAAGGCCCTGTACAGCGAAGACCAGAGCAAAACCCTGCGCAAGAGCCACGAGAATCCCGTCGTGAAGGAACTCTACGAAACCTACCTCGGTGAGCCCGGCAGCGAAAAAGCGCACCATATTCTGCATACGCGGTTTGAGGAACGGGAGATTTACTAATGTACAATGTACAAACTACAAACTACAATTGAGGAAGAAAACCTGACAGGTTTTCCTTGATAGCAATTGTGTAATGCGTTGCTTGGTTTGCTGGATTGCTTCGTCGTGTGTCTTGCGTGATTTATGTTTATTCCCGCTCCTCGCAATGGGAGCTGCTCCCCCCCTGTCATTGCGAGGAGCGGGGAGACCATAAAAGTGAGAGCAACACGACGAAGCAATCCAGTCTCCCAACCTGCAAACAAAAGAATGTGTGATAAGGAACAGATTCTCATGAAAAAATCAATCGCATTCCTTCTAGTCCTGCTGTTCTTATTTTCCTGCGCTTGCGAGACCCCAACCGCAATCCCCGCGCCCGCCACAGACGCGCCAATTACGGCAACGCCCGAAATAACCGCGATCCCTACACCCGAGCCCACGCCAACCCCGACAGTAAAACCCGACCCAACGCCCCTGCCGCAAAAACCGAGCTTTGAAAACTGGGACATCGACGACAACGGCATTGACGGCGTGGGTGTTTGGCGCGGCAATACCAACAGCGATTTGGTCGTCAGCGGTTTAGCCGTAGACGCTTGGGACACCGTTTACTATGTATCGAAGGCATACCAACAAAGCAGATTGATTGCCCACGATAAGGCTTCCGGCGCGGAAAGGGTGCTGTACGAGGTAGATAATTGGGATAACATAAATAGTCTAAACTGGTATGACGGCCTGCTTTGGTTTTATTGCAGCTACTATTATGACGGCGGGTGGTTATATTCCGAGGTACACACGCTTGATCCCGCTACCGGCGAACTGAAAACGGTCTATCGGCACAATGGATTTCTTGTTGATTTAATGGTAGTATACGACTTGGTGTTGATCGGCAGGGTGGATAATAAAGACTTGATGCGCATTGACACAGTATGCCTAAACATAGAAACGCTGAAAGAAATAAGGGTACCCAATCATTTTTGGCTGACAAACGCGATGGACGGTTGGCTGTACGGTTACCACGCGCCCGAAAGCTCCGAAGACAAAACTTATTACAAAATGCGGCCGGACGGAAAAGAGAAAAGCGAGTGTCCGCCTGTGCTCATTGCCGCCCATGGGAAACTGTACCATAGTGATTATGGGATGAACATTACCGACGCGGAGGCCGGTAAAACGCAGCGGTTGTATTGGGGAGAAACGGGCGCGTTCAGACAGTATTTTTATGTTTCCCGCCATTTGATTTACTTAAATCAGGTAGATTGGGAGGACAATCCGGGTGTATACGCTGCGGATTTGGACGGAACAAACCTGACCCGTATGCCCGATGAAACGCTTACGGAATATGGATTTGAGCGGAAAACCTACTGGCAATGGAATATCTTTGTCATGGGCGACACCATATGGCTGCTTGTCGATGACAAGGGTTGGCAAAAGCTTGTGCCGACAGAAGGCCTGATAGACGGGGCAGTGTGACAACACGCTCACCACTTTATCACGGCGTTGATTATTCTGTCATTACGGACTTGGTCTTTTCCGTCATTGCGGGCTTGGTCTTTTCCGTCATTGCGGGCTTGACCCGCAATCTCCTTTAGACTTATAGATTGCGGATCAAGCCCGCAATGACATTATAATAAAGGCGGGCGTGTGATAACAAAGACGGGACGTGATAACGAAGGCGGGTGCGTGACGTGATAACAAAGGCGGGCGCGTGGCGTTATAATAAAGACGGGCGCGTGTGGCGCCCGCTTCCTCAATTGTAGTTTGTAGTTTGTACATTGGACATTCCTTATCCCGCGTCAATCTTCCGCGCCAACTCGTTATTGACCAACGCTCCAAACTCCGGCGCGGCGGAAAGCTCGCCCGAAAAGGCCATGATTGCCAGCAGGCGGTGATAGTCCTCCTCGAACATTTCAAGCTCTGCCTTCCACGCGTCGCTTTGGCGGTAGCTGTTCGCCACGATGATCAGGCTGTTCAGCGACGAATCAGGGAAGAAGGGCTGCATGGCTTTCGCAATCTCCTCATCGGTTGCGGTCAGGATCCACAGCTGTGCCCGATGGATCGCGCGCAGGAAAGCCTCGACTTGCCCCGGCGCGTTCTTTAACTTCTCCGGCGTGACCAGGTAGCAGGTATAGGGCACGGAGCCCGACTCCAGGCCGACGCTCGCCAGAATAAAGCCGCGTTCATTGTTCTGCATTTCGGTCGCGGTCGGCTCAAAGAGCGTGACAAAATCGCCCGTGCCGCCCTCGAACGCGCCCGCCATCATATTGAACGCGATCGAGTCGATCACCTCGATATTTTCGCCCGCCGTTAAGCCGTGCTGATCCAATACCCACAGCAGCGTCATCAGCGGCATACCGCCCTTGCGCCCGCCGATCAGCGTCTTGCCGGTCAGGCTCGCCCAGTCAAAGGGATCCTGCGCCTCCCGACCCATCAAAAACGACCCGTCCCTTTTGGTCAGCTGACCCACGATGATCGGGTGATTCGCCTTGCCCTCATTGCACACATACACGCCCGTCTCGGGCCCCGCCAGACAGATATCCGCCTCGCCCGCGAGCAGCGCGGTCATGGCCTTGTCGGAGCCGCCCGAGGTCGTAATGCGCACGTCCAGGCCCTCCTCGTCGAAATAGCCCAGGCTTGCCGCCACATACTGCGGCGCGTAAAACACCGACCGCGTCACCTCGTGCAGTTCCACGATCACCTTGCCCTCTTTCTTTTTCGCGCAGCCGGCAAAGGCAGAAACGACCAAAAGAATACAAATCAAAACCGCAACAAATCTTTTCAAACCCATATAGACCTCCTCTGATAAATTTCCCTGCATGATATGTCAGATTTTTTAATTTGGTGTTTGTCAAGGACGAAATAATGTTGTATAATTCAATCAAGGAGTTGATTGTTCTATGGAAGATTCGTTTGATACCGCAAAATACCAGGTCACAAAAGACCGCGTTTCTCCCCGTGAAGTCCTGCTCACTGTGTTCCAGGCCATGCGGGAAAAGGGCTATGAGCCGGTCAACCAAATCGTGGGCTATCTGCTGTCGGGCGATCCCACCTACATCACGAGCTACAAAAACGCGCGTTATGTCATGCTGCGTGCCGAGCGGGACGAGCTGATCGAAGAGCTGGTCCGCAGCTATCTCCTGGAAAAATAATGATCAGAACGCTTGCCCTTGACGTAGGCCAAAAGCGCATAGGCGTGGCGGTTTCGGACGCGCTGAACATCACGGCGCAGCCCGTTCAGACCTATACCCGCAGCGGCAACGTCGGGCGGGACGTGGACTATTTGCTTGGCCTCGCGGCGCGCTACGCGCCCTGCCGCCTGCTGCTGGGCCTGCCGCGCAACATGGACGGCACCGAGGGCCCGCAGGCCGAACGCGTACGGCGGTTCGCCGCCCTTCTCGCCGAAAAGGGGGCGGGGGAGATCCTCTTCTGGGACGAGCGCCTGACCACGGCCGCCGCGCGGCAAGTGCTGCTCGAGGCCGACGTCTCCCGCAAAAACCGCAAGCAAGTCATTGACAAGCTGGCGGCAACTCTTATACTGCAAAGCTATATGGATAGCCAGGGATAAACTACAAACTACAATGTACAAACTACAATGAAGGAAAAAACGGCTCTGCCGTTTCTATAAATAAAAAAACAGCGGAGCTGTTTTATCATCAATTGTAGTTTGTAGTTTGTAGTTTGTACATTGTACATTAAGGAGTCTCCCATGGAACAAGAAAACACGATAATAACATTGATTGACGAGTCAGGTAACGAGGTCGAATTCGACCTCTTGCTCACCTTCGATTACGAGGGCAAGCGTTATGCCGCCATGCTGCCGCTCGATGAAGTCGAGAATGTCGCGGAGGGCGGGGTCGTTATTCTGGAGATCATCAAGGACGGCGACGGCGAAAACTATGCCACCCTGACCAACGAAATTCTGTTAAACGAAGTGTTCGAGGAATTCCTGGCCCGTTTTGACGAGCTCGACGAAGACGACGATTGATCGCAAACCGCGCGAAAAGCGCATTTCTCTCCAAACTCCAAAATCATACAAATTTGTAAATTCAATGTGAAATAACACACGTTTCTATTGACATTTATCAAATCGCGTTCATTATTAAAATAGGGTTATTGTGCCCTTTTGAAAAACTTGCACGAAAAGGAGGAGACAAATGCGCAACACCACGCTGTTTTCGCTGTCGGCCCGCGTATCGTTGTTTCCATTTTTTTCTCATTTTCGAAATACTTACGCCATGATTTGCTTTTATGATAAGGTCGTAAGAGCAGAGCGCACTGTGCTTTCATGCGCTTTTGCGGAGACAGGAGAGGACATTTAGCATGGAAAAAAAGACGAAAAATAGCTTTGGCAGGAGGTTGCCGTCCATCATCGGGATCATCATCTGCGTGCTTTTGGCGCCGATTTTGGCCATGAACCTTACGATCGTGATCAAGTCCTACACCAATCCCGACCGAGTGCCCGATTTCTTCGGCGTCAAGCCCTTCGTTGTGGTCACAGGCTCCATGGAACCCGCAATCTTCGGCGGCGATCTGGTCGTCACCAAAACGGTGGACCCCGCTGCATTAAATGTAAAGGACATCATCGCCTTCAAGGACGGCACAGCGGTCATCACGCACCGCATTATGGAATTGACCGAAGTGGGCGGCGAGCCCGCCTTTATCACGCAGGGTGACGCGAACGCCTCGCCGGACGAAAAACCGGTCCTGTATTCGCAGGTCGAGGGCATCTTCGTATTTCGCGTCGCCAGGCTGGGGCACCTGGCCATGTTTATGCAGACGCCGGTGGGCATGATCGTGTTTGTCGGCATTCCGCTCTGCGGTTTCATTCTCTATGATATTATCCGCCGCAGGCTGTCTGAGAAAAAAGAAAAATCCGAGGAGCGATTCACGGATCTGGAGGCACAGGCCGAGATCGAGCGGCTGCGGGCCGCGCTGGCCGCGAAAGAGGAGATTGCAGGTCAGGCCCGCAATGGGAACCGCTGATTAAATCGTTCGCTGAGTAGATTGGCTATCAGAATGGCCCCAA
>WRCT01000094.1 GCA_009783775.1 Clostridiales bacterium
ATGCGAATCGGCGACAAGGCAACACTGCTTGCCGAGGACATGAAAGCCGAGAACGGCCAGATATACCTTTTGTGCAATTACAAAGAGCGCGGCATTATCTTGGAATACGCACAAGCAGTCACAAGCAACGATTATCTTGAAATCGCACAGGAATTTGCCGGGCGAATCAGCAACGAAGCGGAGACCATCCGAGCAGAGCAGGTTGCGCTGAATCTCCCCGCCGAGCTCTTCACCGCCGAGCATTGCTATCCCCATAGCTATGATGAGAACCTTGAAGGCAAGGTCATCACAATAAAAGCCGAGATATTCAACCCTGAATACAGGCGCGGCGACAATCAACTGGTCTTGGTGACGGGCGGCTTTGGCGCACACGCCAATTCGCGGGGCAGCGCCGTTTTCTGTACCCACCTGAACAATGGCGAACACACCCGCTTTGAGCGGCATCAGGTGCTTGGCGTAATCCTAATAACATAATCATGAGGATTCGCAAAGATTTTAGCTATTCCAGCCTTAATGATATCGGTGGGATAATTTTTGTTCGGATTAATTTTATCGTTCCATGTATATGTCATTTCAATAATAATATCCCCGTCTTCAGTCTTTCTAATTACGCCGGAGATTTGAAAATCACCTACCGTACTTTCTGAACCATGCAGATATTGATAGCCGTTAATGCTCTCTCCGTGATCAAGTTCGGCATGAAGAGGCTTCCTGCTGTTATCAATCTGAACAGAGTCACCATTTTTCAATCCGCCGATATATGGAGCTAAATAGTCGCGCACTTGTTGTCTTAGGTTGCTATTTCCCTTCATGTATCTTGACCAATTGTTACCCTCTGGGTTGCCTTCTTTTATGTGCAATTCTCCCCCTCCGCCATAAAGCCAATTGTTGAGATAGATGAAACCTATGTGGGCGGTAAGCCGCGCAAGGATAACAAACATAATGACGATAACAAAGGCTCTGGCACAGGCGCAAAGCGTGGCAGAGGAACAAGCAAAACACCAGTTGTGGGTGTAATAGACAGAACAAATAAAAAGGTATATTTGAGATTATATCTAAAAAAGAGGTTCGCCTCGCAAATATCTAAAAAAGAAAGCCGCTTGGAAACGAGCGGCTTTCGCTGTATAGCAACCTAATCCAAATCATAATCGTCTGGAAGGTCGTCAGGAAGTTCAAGTTCATCATAGCTGAGACCGCCGAAAAGATTGTGTAAACCTCCAGAGCCAGGTAAAATAAAGGCAATAGCTATCCAGAAGTTCTATTATTTCTGCACTATGATTAATGGCGGTTTCTTGAATTGCACTCTTGATTTTAACAAAATCTGCGTATTCCCCAATAAAAGCGATATTTCCAATGGAAAAGTCTGGCGTGTTTAAAACAATCCACTTTGCCTCATGGAATCTTATTCTTAGGTCGCCATCTTTCGTTCCAGATACATTTGCAGGTGAGATTCCAATTGCGTCTGAAAAAAGACTATCTATTCTCTTCTGTAATCTCAATGCTTCTAATTCAGTCATTACAATAAAATTCCTTTCTTAATATAGGCGGCTGGTGGATATTTTCATTAATTCTTTCCAGCCACTTAGAATACGATATTTTTGTTTGTTTTTTTCTCTGCCTATCGTGAATGATATGCCAACATCTAAAATCTTCTTTATGTCATTTTCATATAGTATGCAAAGATGGCTTTTGTTTGAAGCAGATACGCCACAAACTAGAGCCAATGATAGCTTTTCTTTTTTGCTAAGATACTCATTTATTATCGCAAGTTCATTTTTGGTTAATTTGAAAGCCCAGCTTTCATAGTCATTACTGCTTGTAGCGCGTTTCGTGCGATATTTAGCAAAGATAGAAAAATCATCCGCATAGTCTGCCATAATTTTGTAAACTCTACTGGTCTTTTCAGGCGATTGGACTAAAAATAAGTTTACTTCTTTTCTTGTTTCAAAAAGTTTTGAGAGAACTGCACCGAAATAGAAATCTTTTACATCAAGCTGTGGCATACTTATTTCTCCTTTTATAGTCATCTTCTAGCATATTGTGCATGATGTCAACTGTCTGATGGAATCAATCTGCCAAACGGAGAAATATCTTGCGTAAAATTAAGGCTATAATGAGGTGAATTTGATGGTCAACTTGGGGAAGAGAATAAGGGCTTTGCGGCTTGAAAAACATATAACACAAACAGAAATGGCGCAGCGCATTGGAATTTCAAAGGCTATGATTTCTGCCTATGAACTTGAACAGCGTCAGCCAAGTTATGACATATTGATTAGGATTGCAACTTTCTTCAAAGTAAGTGCTGATTATTTGCTTGGGCTTGAAAAGTCTGAAATGATTGATATAAGCGGATTGAAAGAAAGAGAAATAGAGGCTATTAGGAACATGATTGATGTTCTGCATAGCAAAGATTAATAAAACTATGGAATTACACTATGATATGGGATAATTCCGTAAAAAAAAGCCCTGCGGCTTTTTCTCTGAACGATGGGCTCCGGTTGCCCATCAAATGTGCCGCCGAAAGCGGCACTCCTCAATTGTAGTTTGTAGTTTGTACATTGTAGTTTACGCCCGTTCCGCAAAAAACTGATAGGTTTTTTCCAGCTCCGGCGTTTCCCGCCACGCGCAGCCAAGGGGCACGCCGGGGCGGTTTTTGCCGTGGTGGTCGCTGCCGCAGGTAATAAGCAAGCCGTGCTGCTTGGCGAGCGAGCGGTAGAGCTCCGTTTGTTTCGGGGTGGAGGAGGGATAGTAGACCTCGAGCCCTTGCAGGCCCAGTCCGACCAGCTCACGGATCAAGGTGTGCGGATTGTCGCGCAGGTGGCAGGGATGGGCCAGCACAGGAACGCCGCCCGCGTCGCGGATCATTGCGATCACCTCTTTGGGCGTGAACCGCGTCTCGGTATAATAACCCGGCGCGCCCTGCCGCAGCCAGCGCAAAAAGGCGTCGCGCACGCCCTCGGCCCAGCCGCCCTCGACCAGCGCGAGCGCGATATGCAGCTTGGTGACGCTGGCCGCGCCGCGAGATAAAAACGCGGACGGGAAAACCCCATTCGCCTCCAACTTTTGAAAGATGATTTGATTGCGTTTTTCGCGCCGCTGCCGCGCGGTCTCCAGATTGCGCAAAAAGGCCGGGTGGTGGATATCCACCCCCAGCCCTAAAATATGCAGCTCATGCAGCCACTCGTTGTCCATCTCCACGGCGGGCAGCACGTTCACGCCCAGCTTTTTGCCCTCGGCCATCGCCTCGGGCACGCCGTCCACGCAGTCGTGGTCGGTCAGCGCCAGCAGGGCAAGCTTGGCCCGCGCCGCCATGCGCACCAGTTCCTTGGGTGAAAACGTGCCGTCGGAATAGCTGCTGTGGCAGTGCAGGTCATAGCGGTGGTTCATGCGTCGCTTTTGCTATTTGCTCGCGTTGCGCGCAATCGGCCCGATGATCGGCAGCTCGACTTCCTTGTAGTTCCAGGCCGAGATAATCATATAGACCATCAGCACGGAGAGAGCAACGCTGACGATGGTGCTGATTACGCCGATGGCGGTATAGGCGCCCCAACCACTCGATCTTACCCCATAGACCCAATCAAAGCTGTAGCGCGGCCGCGTCGCCGCCCTGAGGATGGAAAAAAGCAAATTCAACACGCCCCAAACCGCGCCGATACCGGCGGCCTGTACAGCATGGAACTTGACAAAGCGGCTGTTCTTTTCAATGAAGAAAAACACGAGCGGTCCTGCAATGGCGAGCAGACCAACCCAGTTCCACCAGCCGAACAGGTGCATGCTGAGGTAGGTGAACAGTACGACGAGATTGGCGTCCAAGCCAAGCGAGGATTTGTGCGGGGCGACGGTGTTGGTTTTCATAATTTTTTCCCTCCTGATTTATTTCCTTTTTCAGTATATCAGCTTTCACGCAAAAAGCAATACGGCAAACGCCTGTCCTGCAATCTTTTTAGATGTTTTCCGTGGACTGGATTGCTTCGTCAAGTTTCCTCATGCACACGGTTCTTTCGTGCTCCTCGCAATGACGCCCCGTCCGGTCATTGCGAGGAGCGGGAGGTCTTGAAAACGGGAGAAACACGACGAAGCAATCCAGTTGCGAAACTGCATAAAACGCGTGCGCTACTTTTTCCTCGCAACCTGCATCACCGTCTCGGGGTCCTGACCGTCGGCGATGGCTTTGAACTCCTCGCCCGATATACGTTCGTATTTGAGCAGGGCCTGGGCCGTGATATCCAGCGCGTCCGCGTTCTCTTTGAGCAACCGCTCCGCCCGCTCATATTGCTCCGTGACGATCCTGCGGATCTCCTGATCGACCAGGGCCGCGACCTGCTCGGAGTAGTTCTTGCTGTGCCCCCAGTCCTTGGCGATGAACACCTCGGTATCGTTGCCCAAAAACACGGGCCCGATCTCGTCGGACATACCGTAGTGCTCGACCATCTGACGCGCCATTTCGGTGCATTGTTTCAGGTCCGACACCGCGCCCGTGGAGATGTCGCCCAGCTTGAGTTTCTCCGCCACGCGCCCCGCCAGGCCCGAGCAGATCCGGTCCAGCATACGGTTTTGCGTGACATACATCCAATCGTCCCCGGGCAGGTACATGGCAAAACCCTTCGCCTTACCGCGCGCGACGATCGACACCTCGTGCAACGGATCGCTCTTTTCCAGCTTGATCGCGACCAGCGCGTGACCCGCCTCGTGATACGCGGTGCAGCGCCTGTCTTCCTCGGTGACGACGCGGCTGCGTTTCTCCGGCCCCAGCTGCACGCGGGTGGCCGCCTCCTCCATGTCCGCCATAGAGATCGCGCTCCGCTTGCCGCGCGCGGCCAGAATCGCGGCCTCGTTTAATAGATTCTCCAGGTCCGCGCCCGTAAAGTAACCGGTGCGCTTTGCCACGACGGACAGATCAATGTCCGGCCCGAGTTTCTTGTTCTTCGCGTGGACCTTTAAGATCTCCTCGCGCCCGCGCACATCGGGATAGTTCACGGTGACCTGCCTGTCAAACCGCCCGGGACGCAGCAGTGCGGGGTCCAGTATATCGGAGCGGTTGGTCGCCGCCAGCACGATGATGCCCTGGTTGGGCTCGAACCCGTCCATCTCGACCAGCAGCTGGTTTAAGGTTTGCTCGCGCTCGTCATGGCCGCCGCCCAGGCCCGCGCCGCGCTGACGCCCGACCGCGTCGATCTCGTCGATGAAGACCACGGCAGGCGCGCTGGCCTTGGCCGTCTGGAACAAGTCGCGCACGCGGCTTGCGCCCACGCCAACGAACATCTCCACAAAGTCCGAACCGGAAATGGAGAAGAACGGCACCTTGGCCTCGCCCGCCACCGCTTTGGCGAGCAGGGTCTTGCCCGTGCCCGGCGGGCCCACCAGCAGTACGCCCTTTGGAATCCGCGCGCCCAGCGAATTGAACCGCTCCGGCTCGCGCATGAATTCCACCAGCTCCTGCAACTCGGCCTTTTCCTCGTCCGCGCCCGCGACGTCGTCAAAGGTCTTGCCCGTGCCGCCCGGGGTTTGCAGGCGCGCCTTGGACTTGCCGAAGTTCATCATCTGCCGTCCGCCGCCCTGCTGCCGCATCATGACGAACAAAATCATGACGACAATGCCACCCAAAAACACATAGGACAGGATCTCCATCAGCAGCGAGTTGTTCGGTGGCTGCACCTGCACAAAGCCGAAGTTCTCGTTAAAATCCGCCGTGGTGATCTCTTCGATCGGCCGTTCCAGCTTGGCCGCCAGCACGACGCGCATACCCTCGGTAAAGTCGCGCTCGGAAATGACCAGCGTAAAGTCCGCGCCCTTTGGCAGCTTTGCGGGGTCTTTGGCCTCGTCCTTTTCCTCGTCGCCGCTGCGATACAGACCCGAGAACGAGTTTTCCCCCAAAATGGATTGCACGGCCAGGATCTCGCCCGCCTCGACTTTTTCCACGAATTGCGCAAAGCTCAGTTTCTCCGGTTTATTGCCTTGCAGCGGGTTGAAAATCACGAAAAACAGCAGTACGGCAATCACGAGCCAGAACAAACTGGTTGTCAGTCCTCTTTTTTTCAAAAAACGTTCCTCCTACGATCCCGAGTAGACCTCGGGTTTTAGTACACCAACGTACGGTAAATTGCGGTACTCGCCGCAGTAATCCAGGCCATAGCCCACGACAAACTTATTCGGAATGATAAAGCCGCAGTAATCGGGCGTGATCTCGCATTCGCGCCGTTCCGGCTTGTCCAGCAGGCAGCAGATCCGGAGCGAGGCGGGGTTGCGCGAAGACAGCAGCTGCGTTAAGTAGGTGAGCGTCAGGCCGCTGTCCATGATGTCCTCCGCGATGATGACGTGCCGGCCCGTGATACTCGTGTCCATGTCCTTGGAAATACGCACGATGCCGCTGGTCTTTTGCGCGTCGCCGTAGCTGGAAATGCCCATGAAGTCCATCTGCATATGGATCGTCATCGCGCGGGCCAGGTCGGCAAAGAAAATGCACGCGCCCTTTAAGATGCACAGCAGCACCACTTCCTTACCCTGATAGTCCCGCGAAATCTGATCCGCCAGCTCCTTCACCCGCTTTTGGATCCGCTCCTCCGTCAGCAGAACCTCCGAGATGTTCTGCGCCATAAACTCCTTGCCCCACATTGCCCTTTACTCCTTTATATACTTAATGTGTAGTATCTCCCGCGTCTCATCCGTAATCCGCGCGCGCTCGTCTATCGTGTGGCCCGTGACAAAGACGATGCCGCGCTCGTCGCAGACAAGGGGATTGATCCGTTCAAAACGCCCGACCTTCCGGTCCGTGAAATAATCCGAAAGCAGTTTGCTCCCGTGCAGGCCGAGCGGCGAAAACCGATCGCCCGGTCTCGGGTTTCGGACACGAAGTCGTCCTGCCAGCTTGCCCGCGTTCACATAGGCGTTGTTCGTATCCGCCGGCAGCGCCGCGGCGGCGGCCG
>WRCT01000095.1 GCA_009783775.1 Clostridiales bacterium
AGCGTACAGGGCGACAAACTCATCGTCAACGGCAAGCCGGTCGCGGTCTTTGCCGAGATGGACGCGGCCAACATCCCCTGGGCGTCCTGCGGCGCGGACTATATTGTGGAGTCCACGGGCGTGTACACGACCACGGACAAGGCCTCGGCGCACTTTTCCGGCGGCGCGAAAAAGGTCGTCATCTCCGCCCCGTCCGCCGACGCGCCGATGTTCGTCATGGGCGTGAACCACACCAAGTACGACAAGGGCATGAACGTCGTCTCCAATGCGAGCTGCACCACGAACTGCCTGGCGCCGGTCGCCAAGGTGCTCAACGACAACTTCGGCATCACGGACGGCCTGATGACCACGGTGCACGCGACCACGGCCACGCAGAAGACCGTGGACGGCCCGTCCAAGAAGGACTGGCGCGGCGGCAGAGCGGCAGCGGGCAACATCATCCCCAGCTCCACCGGCGCGGCCAAAGCGGTCGGCAAGGTCATTCCCGAACTGAACGGCAAGCTCACCGGTATGGCCATGCGCGTGCCCACATTAAACGTCTCCGTCGTGGACCTGACCGTCAACCTGGCCAAACCCGCGACCTATGCCGAGGTTTGCGCCGCGATGAAGGCCGCCGCCGAAGGCGAGCTCAAGGGCATTTTAGGCTACACCGAGGACGCGGTGGTCTCTTCCGACTTCATCGGCGAGCCGCGCACCTCCGTCTTCGACGCCAAAGCGGGCATCGCCCTGACCGACACCTTTGTCAAGGTTGTCAGTTGGTATGACAATGAGTGGGGCTACTCCTGCAAGTGCCTGGATCTCATCGAGTACATGGCGAGCGTGGATTAAGGCGCGCGATGCGAAAAAACGCAAAGCTGTCGGAAACATTCGCCTATATCAGGAGCGATTACAAAAGACGCTGGGGGAAAACGGCGAGCGCCTTTTCCCTCACCCGAAAGGCATTGCTGGGCAGGGCGCACTGTTTCTCCTTCTGCTTTTGGCTGAGACTCAGCTCCCGAAAAACGGTCTTCTCTCCGCTTGCCCGTCTGATGCGCGCCAGATACAGCCGAAAATACGGCCTGCAAATTCCTGCGCAAACCGATATCGGCTATGGGTTATACATCGGGCACGGCATTGGAATCGTGGTGCACCCCTCCGCGAAAATAGGGAACAATTGCAACCTGAGCCAGTTCACCACCATCGGGGCAAACAAAGGGCAGGCGGCGACAATCGGAAACAACGTCTATATCGGCCCGTCCGTGTGTATCGTGGAAAACGTAACCATTGGCGACAATGTGACGATAGGCGCCGGTTCGGTCGTGACAAAGGATATCCCGCCCAACGCGACGGTGGCAGGCGTGCCCGCAAAGGTCCTGCACTATAACAATCCCGGCGGGTATATCAGCAACCGGTGGGAAACGCCGCAATAAAAGCCGCCAACGAAGAAACAGCCTGCGGGCTGTTTCTTTCAATAATAGATGTATTTTAATTTTGAGGTTTCGCCGCCGGAGAAACTTCCTCAATTGTAGTTTGTACATTGTACATTGTAGTTTGTTTTTCTAGCACCAGTCGCCCCAAAATCTGCGGACAGGGGACTTGCTCATATACTTTATAGAAAGTGTCCGAAACGGAGTTGTTTTAATCCGGAATCAAAACTATGACAAATTACGGAGTAAAAGCTTGATAAAATCGGAAGTTGCGGATATAATATCAATGCAGAAGGGTTGAAAGGGGGAAGGGCTGATGAATGGAAAATATCTGCCTCGCATTGCAGATAAAAAGCTGAAACTTGGACTGGCGACTTCCGGCGCTGTTTTGATTGTCGGACCAAAATGGTGCGGAAAAACGCGGACCGCTGAGGAAATATCAAAAAGCGTTTTATATATGCAAGATCCAGACCACGCAGAAGCCCATAGGCTTCTTGCGGATACAAAACCGTCAAAGCTATTGGAAGGGGAAACACCCAGACTCATAGATGAATGGCAAACGGCGCCGGTTCTATGGAATGCTGTGCGCTTTGCTGTTGATAAGAGAAGAGCCCGGGGACATTTTATCCTGACCGGCTCCGTTGTTCCCCCGGAAACCTCTGATATGCACACCGGCACGGGCCGGATCAGCAGGATGACTATGCGCACCATGTCCCTGTTTGAATCGGAAGAATCCACCGGGGGAATCTCTCTTGGGGCCCTGTTTGACGGAAGAAAGGATATGTTTGATGAAAACAAACTGTCTATTGAGAAAATAGCATTCATTCTGACGCGCGGCGGTTGGCCGGAGGCGGTAAATGAAAAAAACGAAAAATACGCGCTGCGAATGGTATACAATTATTTAGACGCTGTCGCCAATCAGGATATGTCAAGAATAGATGAAGTGGAACGAAATCCGGACAGAGTTTACGCGTTGCTTCGCTCCATTGCCCGCAATGTTTCGACACAAGCCAGCACCGTGACATTGCTCAAAGATTTAATGTCTAATGACGAAAGCCTGTCAGACAAAACGATTAACGACTATATAGCTGCGTTGAAAAAATTATATGTTGTTGAAGACTTGCCTGCCTGGAGCCCGCATCTGCGCTCAAAAAGGGCTATCCGAACTACCGCAAAGAGACATTTCATCGATCCGTCGATTGCAACGGCGGCGTTGCGTGCCGATAATGTAAAACTGTTGAACGATTTTAAGACTTTCGGTTATTTGTTCGAATCTTTATGTATTCGAGACTTGAGGATTTATGCGGATAGCTTAGATGGATCTGTATACCATTACCGTGACCAATTGAATGCTGAAGTGGATGCGATTATTCAATTGAAGGACGAGCGTTGGGCAGCCGTGGAAATCAAAATGGGTGCGGGACAAATCGAAAAAGCCGCAGACAATTTGATAAAATTCAGTAACAACATTGATACGAATAGAATGCCGACTCCATCATTTTTGATGGTGTTGACCGCAACGGAACACGCCTTTCAACTAAAAAACGGCGTATGGGTTGTGCCGATTGGCTGTCTGCGGGATTAGCTTAAAATCGTGAGGAAAAAAACGAACCACCCGAAAAACGGGTGGTTCATCATTACTACCCATCAAAGCAGGCTTTGATGGGTCTCTGTTTTCTAGCACCAGTCGCCCCAAAACCTGCGGCAGCCGCAGCGGCGGCAAGGGCAGCAAAAGCTGTTTCGGAAGAACAAGCCGCCCGGCCAGCCCCAGCACCTGTTTCCAAATCCAAATGAACCAAACATAAAAATCCCATTCCTTTCTGGAGATGGCCTAAAAACCATCTCCGCTTCAATCACTAGCCCCTGGCCCCTGGCCCCTGGCCCCTGGCCCCTAGCAAGCGTGCGGTTTGCAGCAGTGGCCTTTTCCGACCAGCCGGACCTTGAAATGGATCACGAGCTCCTCGCAGCCGTCCAGGCGGCAGATCTTATGCGTGATTTTGCCGTCTTCGATACAGGGCTTGACTTCCTTGCCGTTCACGCAGAACGAGCCCGGCACAAACGCGGTGCCCTTGGGAATGCGGTCCACAAAGAGCAGATCGCGCAGCTCGTCGGGGCAGGGGTTCTTGATCACGACGGTATAGCAGAGCTCCTCGCCCATACGCGCCTTGTTCTTGTCGACGAACTTCTCCACGCAGGGCGGCCGCTTGATACGGGTCTCCACGCGGTTGCTGTGCGCCTCCATGTCCTCGCCGAACACCGACGCCTCGTTCTCCACCTTGCACAGGCAGTCCTCAAACCCCGGGCAGCTGTCGTCGCTCCTCACGCACGAGCAGCCGCGCGCCTCATTTTCAAACCATTGTTCCATGATATTATCTTACCTTTCTTTTGTAACATGACAATAATGTATACTGTCTATTTCATACTATGAAAAGGAGATTACTTTCTGTGAAGAGAAACCACGAATAGGCGGACCGGTCGCTCGCGCGGGGAGTTTTCCTGGCCACGAAAGACACGAAAGGGCACGAAAACTATTAAAATGCTTTCGTGTTATTTTGTGCCTTTCGTGGCAAAAAAAAACCCCCGCCGCGGCGATGTGGCTCGCCCTCATGTTTTTGGGAATTGACCAAAACCTGTGCATAACCTATAATGGAATGTGTGGGTGTCCACAAAAAATGTGCTCCGAGAGGAATACGAAATGAACATTTTGTTTTTTCTGCGTCCCAAGCATGAGGTCTGCGCGATGAAGAAGGAATACACCGTGCGCCAGGCCATTGAGAAACTGCGCGTCTGCGGTTACGCGGCGGTTCCTGTCCTGGACGACGAGGGACACTATGTCGGCACCCTCACCGAGGGCGATCTGCTCTACGCGGTCGCGGGCGCCGAGACGCCGAAGGAATGGGAAAAGATCTCCATCATGGACATCATGCGCCAGGAGCGGCGCGCGCCCGTGCGTGTGGAGGCGGATATCAACGACCTGCTTCACCTCGCGCTCACGCAGAACTTCGTGCCCGTCGTCGACGACCGCGGCGCGTTTATCGGTATTGTCACCAGACAGGATATCATGCGCTACTTCATCAAAGAATAGAACGTTTTATCCAGTTCCAAATACTGCTCTCAAATGTAATATCGTCCAGATCGATCGGTGCGCCGTCCCGCGTCACAATGCACAGCGGCGGGAACAGCACGCACCACCAGTTCTCACCCGCGCCGCTGCCCAGCACAATACACAACGCATCATACTCGCCCGCCGGAAACAGAATGTCGCGGTACACCCGATTGGGAAAACGGGTCAGTCCCAGCTGCAATTGCGCGCCGTAAACCGCGCCGTGCTCGCACAGCGTCTCCTCACAGACGGACAGGATCTCCCCGCCGTGCGCCAGCAAAAAGGCGCGCGCGTCGGCGTAACTGCCCGCCTTCTCAAAGAGCGGCGCCACCGCGTCCCGCACCGCCAGCTTGACCGTCTGGTCCATGGGGCTGTCGCTGTTGGCCAGCACGTGCAGCCGCAGGATCCCGCCGTACTGCCGCACCTCCGCCAACGCGGGGGCGGGGTGGGGCAGGGCCAGTGCGTAACCCATCAGCGTGCAGATCAGCAGGCCGGACAACCAATACTTTCGCAAACGTCTCATGTCCCGAGTATTGCCGGCTTTCCCTTACGCTAAACATATAGTATACTGATTCCATGATTGACATTTACGCCTCCGTCACAACCGCGATCGCAGATTTTGTTTTTAAGCAAACGGGCCAATCCCTCGACCCCTCGGGCTGGCGATTGGCCAAGGACGCGCCGCTGGCCTACTACAACGCGCCGATGATAGATTACAGCGAACTCATTTGGCAGGGCGTTCCCCTGATCGCCGCAGCGCATAAAAAAAACAGCCGCCTGCTGTTTTCCTTCACCGACGCCTTTTATGAGTGGTCAGTGGTCAGTGGTCAGTGGTCAGTGGTCAGTGGGCAGATGGGGGTGTCAGAGCGAACCGTCCCCGCTGACACCAAAAGCGCGCACCTTATCAACCGCCTGCTTATGTTGGTGCGGCACGGCTACGCCACCTGTCCGCCCGACCCCGTTGTGCAGCGCGCGCTCTGGCTGGTTATCCGCGACGCGCATTTCGGGCGGCTCTCTCAGGAAACCGAACGCGCCATTCTCACGATGTCCCATCACAAATCGGGCAACGAGCGCGTCGCATTGGAACGCCGGCTTGGCGGTGTTGCGGCGGCGATGCTGCAAGTAACAAGGAATAAGTAATAAGGAATAAGGGAGGAGTGCTGACGCACATTAGATGGGTCAACAAAGCTATAATGAAAAAACTGCGCCAGCAGTTTTCTCCTTCACTATTACTTATTCCTTCTTACTTATTACTTAATCCTTCCAAAACCCCCAAAAACACAATTCCGGCAATGACAATACCAACCGAAACATACTGCCAGCGGGTCAGTTTTTCTTTCAGGAACAGCCGCGAGAGCAGCACGGACACCATACAGTAGGCGGCGACCACGGGCGCGGCGACCACAGCGTTGGCGGCCATGGCGTAGACATAAAACACCTGCCCGCCCGTTTCAAACAGCGCGGCCACGCCGCGATTGCCCTGTTTGCGCACAGGCATAGGCTCTTTCCTAATCAGCAAAAAGACGATCAGCGCAAGCGCCCCGATCAGAAAGGTCAGCTCGTAGGACGTGTTTGCCACAAACTCAATGTTCTCCGCCGTCACGCCCAACAGCGGGCTCTCCGCCACGCTGTCCAGATAATAGGCGTCAAAGAACGTACCCAGCGCGTCGATCACGCAATAGACCACGGGGATCAGCAGCGCCCAGAACCCCACCCGATACTTCCTGTCCTCGGCGAGTGTCGGCCGCGCCTGCGCCTTATACTCCAGCACGCCCAGCAGCAGCACGCCCGCCGTGATCAATACCACCGCGAGCGTGGAGGGCAGGTCCGGCCGCTGGCCCAAAAAGATCACGCAGAGCAAAAAGACCACAGCGCCGGACGTGTTTTGAATGGGCGAAGACAGCGAGAGCAGCAGGTACCGCAAGCCGAAGTAGCCCACGGTCATGGACAAAATATACATGAGCGAGACGGGCAGATAGATATACAGGTTGCGAAAATCGTAATCAAACCCATTGACGCACAACATCACCAAGGCGTGCGCGCCCATCACCAAACCGACCATAATGCCGGTCTTCAAATGGCTGTAGCGGTCGCCCTTGTCCGCGCCCTTCTTATAATATAAATCCGCCGCGCCCCAGCAGAGCGTAGCGATCAATGTAAATACAAACCACATAATTCCTCCAAACTACAAACTACATTACTGTTGACAAAGTAACAAAAACTTGTCCTTGTACCTGGCGAGTCTGTGACCCGTCAGATTTTCCATTCAATGTCCACATGATCGCCGTTGGCGTATATACGGGAGATCATTCCGTCCACCA
>WRCT01000096.1 GCA_009783775.1 Clostridiales bacterium
CAACGCGAAAAGAAATTCCCCTCCGCCTCCGGTTTGGGCGACTGCCGCGTGCGCCTGTGGATCCCCGATGAGGTGCGCGGCGCGGTGCAGCTTACGCACGGTCTGGCGGAACATATCGACCGCTACGAAGACTTTGCCCGCTACCTGGCTGACTGCGGTTTTTTGGTCTACGGCATGGACTGCCTGGGCCACGGCGGCAGCGGCAAGAGCGGAGCGCCCGCCGGTTACTTCGGCGAGCAAAACGGCTGGGACCACCTGATTTCTGACATCGGCGCGCTGCGCAAGCTCGTGCAGGCCGACTATCCCGCGCTGCCCTTTGTGCTGCTGGGCCAGGGCTTTGGCTCTCTGCTTGTGCGCAGTTACGCCGCGCGCACCGGCGGCGGCTTTCAGGGCTACATTTTGGCGGGCACGTCGGGCGCGTCCTGGGGCTATCGGCGCGGCAAGCGGCAGGCGGAGCGAGAAATCAAAAAAGGACAGGGCATGGCCCCCTGCGAAAAGCTCTACCGCAAGCTAACGGCCGGTTACAACAAGTCCTTCTCCCTGCCGCGCACGTCCTGCGACTGGCTCTCGCGCGACACGGAGGCGGTCGACCGCTACCTCGGCGACCCGCTCTGCGGTTTTGCGCCTACAGCCTACGGGCTGCGCGACTACTACGATGGGCTGCTCGAGATCAGCAACAAACGCTGGGCGCAGCGTATGCCAAAGCGCCCCGTCTTCCTGCTTTCCGGCGCGCGGGACCCTGTGGGCCGAAACAGCAAGGGCGTGCTGCAAGTTGAGAAATGGCTGCGCAAATCGGGCCATCGGGTTTTGAGCAAGCTCTACCCGCAGGGCAGGCATGAGATGTTGCACGAGACGAACAAACAGGAAGTGTATGACGATATTCTATTGTTTTTAGAGGCGATAGCTTTAAGCGGGGAGAGAGAATGAGCGTACTGGTATTCAAGGACAAACAGACGGCCGCAAATGCGGTGGCGACCGTGCTGGCGGCGCAGCTGATCGAAAAACCGTCCTGCAACATCGGCCTGGATTACGACCCAGGCCTAGTGCCGGTCTTCGGCGCGCTGGCGGGAATGTCGGGGAGCGGTATGCTGGACTGGAGCGGCTTAAATATCTTCCAGCTCTGCGAGCGCGTCAAGACGGACGCGGCGCGGCCGCTGCGCGAAATGCTGCACCGCGCGCTGCTTTCCGGTATCAACTATATGCCGCAAAACTACTACGCGCCGCCGAGCGAGTCGACCAACTGGTCGGACGACTGCAAACTCTTTGAGGACCGCATTTTGCAGGCGGGCGGACTGGATATGGCGCTCGTCGCATTGAAAGACGACGGTTGCGTGCTGTATAATCGGGGCGAGAGCGAGCTGCCGCCCATCACGCACGTCGAGATTTTCAAAGAGGAAAAGGTCGTGACGGCGGGCATTCCCACGATCATGATGGCGGGCAAACTGGTCCTGCTGGCCACGGGCCGCGACAAGGCCCAGGCTGTGCGCGCCATGCTGCAGGGGCCCGTCACCACGGCGGTTCCCGCCAGTTATCTGCAACTGCACGCGAGCGTCACTTTTATTTTAGACGAAGACGCGGCGTCGCTGCTATAGGAGGTAAAAGTGTCCGGACATTCAAAGTGGGCGAATATAAAGAAAAAGAAGGAAAAGACCGACTCGCAGCGCGGCAAGGTTTTCACCAAGTTGGGCAGGGAAATCGCCATCGCCGTCAAGACGGGCGGCGGGGGAGACCCGGCGAATAATTCACGGCTGCGCGACGTAGTCGCCAAAGCCAAGGCGAACAATATGCCGAACGACACCATTGCCCGTTCAATCAAAAAAGCGGCGGGTGAGGGCGCGGGAGTCAACTACGAGGAGATTCTCTACGAGGGTTACGGGCCGGGCAACGTCGCGGTGATCCTCGAGGTACTGTCCGACAACCGCAACCGCATCGCGGCGGAGGTGCGGCACATTTTCAACAAATGCGGCGGCAACCTGGGCGCGAGCGGTTCCGTCGCCTGGATGTTCGACCGCAAGGGCGTGATCGCTCTGGAGCGCACCGCCGGGCTGGACGAGGACGAGGTCATGCTGGCAGCGTTAGACGCGGGCGCGGAGGACTTTGTGGCCGAGGAAGATTGCTTTGAGGTGATCACGGGGCCATCGGACTTCGCCGCGGTCAGCGAGGTTTTGGTCGGGCAGGGTTATCATCTGCTCTCGGCCGAGGTGAGCCGGATCCCGCAGAACACGGTGGAGATCACGGACGAGGAAACGCTCCAAAAAGTCCAGCTCTTTCTGGATAAGCTGGAGGAAAACGAGGACATTCAAGAGGTATACCACAACGCCATTTTGCCGGAAAGTGACGAATGAAGGTAATGGAAAGCAACCGGCGCGGATATTATAGCATAGGAGGCGCAGTATGACGACGGAAACAAAAACGGATTTGGGCAGGATTGTCGTGACGGAGGATCTGATCGCGACCATCGCGGGCTACGCGGCCGTAGAAAACTACGGCATCGTGGGTATGTGCGCGCAGAGCGCGGGCGATTCCTTTGTGGAATTGTTTGGCAGGGACAACTTGAAAAAGGGCGTGAAGATCACTCCCACCGACATGAATGAGGTGGACGTGGATCTTTATGTCACGCTGCAATACGGGGTCTCTCTGCCCGCCGTCGCGGCGAACGTGAAGGACAATGTCAAGTACCGTCTCGAGGAAATGGTTGGGGTCGCGGTGCGTAACGTGAACATCCACGTGGAAAGCATTCGCGTGCAGTAGCGCGCGGCAATTGCCAAGGGAGGAATAGGGATTTGGATAAGAAAACCTTGGGCGGGGCTATGCTGCGGGATATGTTTTTAGACGGCGCCGCCTATTTAGAAAAAAACAGGGAGATCATTGACGCGCTCAATGTCTTTCCCGTGCCGGACGGGGACACGGGCTCCAATATGTTCATGACCATGCAGGGCGCGGTGAAGGAACTGCGCACCATGCCGCCCTCCGTCACGGTGGGCGAGGTCACGGACGCGGTCGCGCGCGGCGCGCTGCGCGGGGCGCGGGGCAATTCCGGCGTCATTTTGTCCCAGCTGTTTCGGGGCTTTGACAAGGCCGCCAAAGGCAGCCAAACGATGGACACCGTCCTGTTAGCGCAGGCGCTGTCCGAGGGCACGCAAGCGGCATACAAGGCGGTCATGCGGCCCAAGGAGGGCACGATCCTGACCGTCTCCCGCATGATCGCGGACGCCGCGCTGGCAGCCGTCGAAAAGGAAGAGACCGACATGGAGGCGCTGATCTCCGTCATACTGTCGTCCGGCAAGGCCGCGCTGGCCTTAACGCCCGAACTGCTGCCCGTGCTGAAAGAGGCGGGCGTGATCGACTCCGGCGGCAAGGGCCTTTTGACCATCTATTACGGTTTCGCGGCCGCGTTCGCGGGCGAGGAAATCGAGTGGGAGGAACCCGAGGAGGCGCTGCCGCAGAGCTTAAACGACGCGGTGGACGTGAGTATTTTCTCCACCGAAACCATTGATTTTGCCTACTGCACCGAGTTTTTCATCATCCACCGCAAAGACGAGGTCAAGGAAGAGGACATCGAGTGCTTTAGAGAACACCTGATCCGTATCGGCGACTCCGTCGTCGTGGCGGCGGACGACGAGATCATCAAGGTGCACGTCCACTCCAACGCGCCGGGCAAGATACTGCAATTTGCCATGCGGCTGGGTGAGCTCGATCATCTGAAAATCGAGAATATGCTGGAGCAAAACCGGCAGCTGCTCGAGGCCCGCAGGCGCAGCCAAACCGAGTACGCCATGGTCGCGGTCAGCTCGGGCGAGGGCATGGACGGCGTTTTCACCGACCTGTCCGTCTCGCGCGTCATCTCCGGCGGCCAGACCATGAACCCCAGCATCGACACGATCGTCAGCGCGATTCGGCAGGCCAACGCGCGCCATGTGTTCGTGCTGCCCAACAACAGCAACATTATCCTGGCGGCGCAGCAGGCGGGCGAGCTCTGCGACTGCGAGGTCATCGTCCTGCCGACCAAGACCCTGCCGCAGGGCATTTCCGCCGCGCTGGCCTTCGATCCCGAGGTGGGCGTGGAGGAGAACACGGCGGGCATGACGAGCGCGTTCTCCGAGGTGCTCTCCGGCGCGGTGACCTACGCGATCCGCGACACGTCGTTCTCCGGCAAGAAAATCGCCAGCGGCGACATCATCGGCATGATCGACAACAAGCTGACGGTCGTGGACGAGAATGTCGAGGACGCCAGTCTGCAGCTGCTGCGCGAGATGATCGCCAAGAAGGGCATCGACGACCCAGTCGTCACCATCTTCTACGGCGACAGCGTGGAGGAGGACGCCGCCGAAAAACTGGTCGAGTCCCTGCAAGACGATTTTGAGGACGCCGAGTTCGTGGTGCAAAACGGCGGCCAGCCGCTGTACTATTATTATTTCTCCGTGGAGTAGAATGAACCTTACCGAGCTAAAAGGAATCGGACAAAAACGCGCCGGGTTATTTGCTGACCTGGGCGTTTTTTGCGTGGAGGATCTGCTGGACTTCCTGCCCGTTGCCTATATGGACTGCACCCGCCCCGTGCCGGTCGCCGAGCTGGAAGACGGCCTGCCCGCCTGCGTGGCGGTCACCGTCACGTCCCCGCCGACCGTCTATTATCGCAAGGGCCTGTCCACCGTGACCGTGCGCGCGCGTGACGAAAGCGGCGCAATCTCCCTCTATTGGTTCAACCAACCCTACCGCCGAACCCAGTTCACGGTCGGTCAAACGCTGCTCGCCTACGGCACGGCGCGTGTGACGACGCGGCGCGGCATGGCGAACCCGCATATCGTCAGCGGCGCGCAGCCCATCGTGCCCCTCTACCGGACCTGCAAGGGCATCACCCAGCCCGCAATCCGCGCCGCCATCGCGCAGGCGCTGGAGACCCGGGCGGCGGAAGATCTGCTGCCCGAGCAAATGCGGACCCGCTATGACCTGATCTCCCGTTCCGACGCGCTCTTTCACGCGCATTTTCCGTCTGGCAGCGACAGCCTGCAAAACGCGCTGCGGCGGCTGGCATTTGAACGCGCCCTGCTGTATTTTCTGGCCGTGGCCGAGCAGCGGCAGGAGCGCAAACGCCATATCGGCCTATCCTTTGCCACGGACGGCTGCCTGGACGACTTTCTTGTGCGGCTGCCCTTTGCGCCCACGAACGCCCAGCTGCGCGTGATGAACGAGATCGCGGCGGACATGGCCGCTCCGTCACCCATGAACCGTTTGATCCAGGGCGACGTGGGCTGCGGCAAGACCGCCGTCGCGCTCTACGCCTTGACGATTGCCACGCGCAACGGAAAGCAGGGCGTGCTGATGGCGCCGACCGAAATTCTGGCGCGGCAGCATTTTGAGAGTTTATTGCCCTGGTTCGGCGACGGCTGCGCCCTGCTGCTGGGCAGCCAGGACACGGCCGCGCGCAAAGAAACGCAGCGCCGCATACAAAGCGGCGAGGCGGCGGTGGTCATAGGCACGCACGCGGTGCTCAGCGAGGGCACGGTTTTTGCCGACCTGGGCCTGGTCATCGCGGACGAACAGCACCGTTTCGGCGTGGCCCAGCGGGCACGGCTGTTGCATAAGAGCGCGCGGGCCGATATGCTGGTCATGAGCGCCACGCCGATCCCGCGCACGCTCTTTATGGTGCTTTACGGCGATTTGGACGTCTCCGTCATCGACGAGCTGCCGCCGGGCCGCCTGCCCGTCAAGACGCGTTATGTCCCGCCGAACAAGCGGGCGGACATGATTGCCTATCTGGGCGAACAGACCGCAAAGGGCGCGCAGTGTTATCTGGTCTGCCCCTGCATCGAACCCAGCGAGATGATGGAGGGCCTGTCGGTGCAGGAGGTCTATGCGGAGCTTGAAAAGAAACTGCCCAAGACAACCGTCGGACAAATGCACGGCAGGCTGTCGGAGCGGGAAAAGACCGAAATCATGCGCGCGTTCGCGGCAGGCGAGATCGGCATTTTGGTCTGCACCACGGTCATTGAGGTGGGCGTACACGTGCCGACGGCTAATATCATGGTCATCGAGGGCGCGGACCGTTTCGGCTTGGCCACCCTGCACCAGCTGCGCGGGCGGATCGGGCGCGGCGCGGATCAGGCCTTTTGTTTCCTGCTCTCACAATCGAACGGCAAGACCAGCCGCGACCGCCTGTCCGTCCTGCTCACCTGCAGCGACGGGTTCGCCATCGCGGAAAAAGACCTGACGCTGCGGGGGGCGGGGGAGTATTACGGCAAACGCCAGCACGGCACGAGTCTGTGGGAAAGCCTGCTCGCGGACGTCTCCGGCGAATTGCTGCAAAAGGTCAGCGCCGCCGCCGAGGAGATCTTGGTTATCCCGAACATAGGCAACAACGAACTCCTGCGCCGCGCGCGGCAAGCGGCGGGCGATATGACGCGCATTGCAATGAACTAGAAAAATGCGGTATAATACAACCATGAAATTGAAACACATAACTTTGGGCCTTGTTCTTTTGGCCCTTACCATAAGCCTTGGCTGCGGGGCCTGCCACCCGCCCGAAACTGAGTTGCCGCCTGAACCCACGGCTCTGTCCCCTGTCAACTGTCCCCTGTCAACTGTCCACTGTCAACTGCTATGCCAACCCCGGAGCCAATGCCCGCGTTGGGCGACTGGTACGCCACCCTGCTGGAAGAATCTTATCGGGAGGGAACCTTCAAAGAAACCGCGCTGAATTGCTTTTTGGATCTGACCAACCCCAATCGCGACCTGGATTACGACAAGG
>WRCT01000097.1 GCA_009783775.1 Clostridiales bacterium
CACCGGCGACGGCAGCTTTGGCATGAACTTAAACGAGCTGGCCACCGCCGTGACGAACCAGGTACCCATGACGATCATCATCATGAACAACGGCGTGCTGGGTATGGTGCGCCAGTGGCAGACGCTCTTCTTCGACAAGCATTATTCGCAGACCACTTTGGGCCGCAAGACGGACTTTGTACGCCTGGCCGAGGCCTTTGGCGCCCGGGGCTGGCGCACGGACAATCTGGCGGATTTTGCGCAGATCCTGCCCGAGGCGCTGGCGGCGGAGGGGCCGGTGGTCATCGACTGCCACATCGACAAGGACGAAATGGTCTTCCCCATGACACCGCCGGGCGGGTCGATCGAAGACATCATCCTGGAAAACTAGCGGAGGTAAGAGCATGAAAAAAACAGTTATCGCGATCCTGGTGCGCAACCAGGCGGGCGTTCTCACCCGGGTCTCCGCGCTCTTTTCGCGCAGGGGCTTTAACATCGACAGCCTCACCGTCAGCGAGACCGAATCGCACGCGTTTTCGCGTATCACGGTCACGATGGAGGAGGACGCCTATGTGAAAAAGCAGCTGATGAAGCAACTGGGCAAGTTACACGATGTGCGCGAGATCGAGGAAATGCACGCGGACGAGGCGGTCTTTCGTGAACTGCTGCTGATCAAGATCAAGGTTACGCCGGGTACGCGCCAAGAGATCATGGACGCGACGAACGTGTTCCGCTCCAAGATCATCGACTTTTCGGCCGACTCGCTCTGCGTCGAAATCACGGGTGAAAGCCCCAAGATCGACGCCTTTATCGAGCTCATGCGCCCCCTGGGCATTGTGGAAATGTGCCGCACGGGCGTGATTGCGCTGGAGAGAGGCAAGGATTGTTTGAAAACATTAGAGTGACCAGATGCCAGATGCCAGACACCAGAACCGCTCACGCGGGATTTTTGGAATCTGGAATCTGGAGTCTGGAATCTATAGAAAATCATAATTAAAGGAGAAACATGAAAATGGCTAAAATGTACTACGAAAAGGATTGCAACTTCAGCTTGCTGGACGGCAAGACCATCGCCGTGATCGGCTACGGCAGCCAGGGACACGCCCATGCGCAGAACCTGCGCGACAGCGGCGCAAACGTGATTGTCGCCGAACTGGACGGCTCCAAGCCCGCTGCGCTGGCACGGGAGAACGGCTTTGCCGTCTACTCTGCCGCCGACGCGGTGCGCAAGGCAGACATCGCCATGATCCTCGTCAACGACGAGAAACAGGCGGGCCTCTACCGCAACGAGATCGCGCCGAACCTGCGTGCGGGCATGACGCTGGCGTTCGCGCACGGGTTCAACATTCACTACGGTCAGATCACTGTGCCCGAGGCGGTCAACGTGATCATGATCGCGCCCAAGGGCCCCGGCCACACGGTGCGCAGCCAGTATCAGGAAGGCAAGGGCGTGCCCTGTTTGATCGCGGTCTATCAGGACGCCACGGGCAACGCCAAGGATATCGCTTTGGCCTATGCCTTCGGTATCGGCGGCGCGCGCGCGGGGGTGTTGGAAACCACGTTTAAGGAAGAGACCGAAACCGACCTCTTCGGCGAGCAGGCCGTGCTCTGCGGCGGCGTGACGGCCCTGATGAAGGCGGGCTTTGAAACGCTGATCGAGGCGGGTTATCAGCCCGAGAGCGCGTACTTCGAGTGCATTCATGAGATGAAACTCATCATCGACCTGGTCGTGGCCAAGGGCATTTCGTTCATGCGTTACTCCATCTCCGACACCGCGGAGTTCGGCGATTACACGGTCGGCCCGCGCATTATCACCGAAGAGACCAAGAAGGAGATGAAGAAGGTCCTCACCCAGATCCAGGACGGCAGTTTTGCCCGCGATTGGATCCTGGAGAACCAGGCCAACCGCCCCCACTTTTCCGCCATGCGCCGTATCGAGGCCGAACATCCGGCGGAGATCGTGGGCAAAGAGTTGCGCGAGAAGATGAACTGGGAAAAGTAACGAAGTAATAAGGAAGAAGGAATAAGTAGTAAATAAGGAAAAACAGCGGCGCTGTTTTCTCAATCATTATTCCTTATTATCTATTACTTATTACTTCATGAAAATGAAGGAAAGATTCATGAGAAGTAGTGTCATAAAAGATGGTCCGGAAAGAATGCCGCAGCGATCGCTCTTAAAGGCGATGGGTTATGGGGACAATGATATAGCCAAGCCGATCATCGGCGTGGTCAACTCGTGGAACGAGATCATCCCGGGCCATATTCATTTGGATAAGATCGCCCGCGCGGTGAAGGACGGCGTCCTGTCCGCCGGCGGCACGCCCATGGAGTTCAATGTCATCGGGATTTGCGACGGCATCGCCATGGGCCACGCGGGTATGCGCTACAGCCTGCCCTCGCGGGAACTGATCGCGGACGGTATCGAGTGCGTCGCGCGCGCGCAGGGGTTCGACGGCCTGGTCTTTATCCCCAACTGCGATAAGATCGTGCCCGGTATGCTCATGGCGGCGGCGCGGCTGAATATTCCGTCCATCTTTGTTTCGGGCGGGCCCATGCTTTCATTGGACGGCGTGGACCTGAGCAGCGCGTTCGAGGCGGTCAGCGCGTTCAAAAGCGGCTCAATCGGCGAGGCGCGCCTGCGCGAGATCGAGGAGACCGCCTGCCCCGGCTGCGGTTCCTGCTCGGGTATGTTCACGGCCAATTCCATGAACTGTCTCTGCGAGGCCTTGGGTATGGCGCTGCCCGGCAACGGCACGATCCCCGCCGTATACGCGGCGCGCACGCGCCTGGCAAAGTCGGCGGGTGAGCAGGTCATGTCACTTGTCAAAGCGGACATCAAGCCGCTGGATATCTTAACGCCGGCCGCGTTTGACAACGGCCTGACTGTGGACATGGCCTTGGGCTGCTCCACAAACTCCGTGCTGCACCTGGCCGCCATCGCCCATGAGGCGGGCGTGCCCTGGGACTTAAAACGCATCAACGAGATCAGTGAAAAAACGCCGAATCTCTGCCATCTCGCGCCCGCGGGCCCGCACCATATGGAGGACCTCTACCACGCGGGCGGCGTGTACGCGGTGATGGCCCAGCTCAAAGAACTGCACAGGGACGCGCTGACGGTCACAGGCCGCACAATGGGCGAAAATATCGCGGGCTGCGTTATCAAAAACACTGAGGTCATTCGCCCCGCGAACGATCCCTACTCGGCCACGGGCGGGCTGGCCGTGCTCTTCGGCAATCTTGCGCCCAACGGCGCGGTCGTCAAGCGCAGCGCGGTGGCAAAGGAAATGCAAACCCATACGGGCCCCGCGCGTGTCTTTGACAGTGAGGAGGACGCCATCGCCGCCATCTACGCGGGGCAAATTTCCAAGGGCGACGTGGTGGTCATTCGCTACGAAGGTCCGGCGGGCGGCCCGGGTATGCGGGAAATGCTCGCGCCCACTTCGGCGATCGCGGGCATGGGCCTGGACAAAGAGGTCGCGCTGATCACGGACGGACGGTTCTCCGGCGCGACGCGCGGCGCGGCCATCGGACATATCTCGCCCGAGGCGGCTAGCGGCGGCCTGATCGCCTACCTGCAGGAAGGCGATCTTATCGAGATCGACATCCCAAACTACCGCCTATTCCTGCTCGTTTCCGAAACCGAGCTGAAAACCCGCAAGGCGCAGACACAACTGAAAACCAAAACGAATATGACAGGTTACTTAAAACGATACGCGAGAGGGGTTTCCTCGGCGGATAAGGGCGCGATTCAAGAGAGTTAAGTGTTGAGAGTTGAGAGTTGAGCAAAGGAAAAAACTGCTCCGCAGGTTTAATCTCATGGCAATAAAAACCCATACAATCGTGCCGAAGGCACACCTTCGCTCAACACTCCACTCTCAACTCTCAACACTAAAACAAGGAGAGAAACATGAGACAAATCAAGATATTTGACACAACATTACGCGACGGCGAGCAGTCCCCGGGCTGCAGCATGAATCTGGAGGAGAAGATACGCGTCGCCCTGCGCCTGCAAAAACTGCGCGTGGACATCATCGAGGCGGGCTTTGCCTGCTCCTCGCCCGGCGACTTCCAATCCGTCCAGACCATCGCGAATACCATCAAGAATTGCTCAGTCGCCTCTCTGGCCCGCTGTGTGCCGGCGGATATCGACGCCGCGTGGAACGCGCTCAAAGGCGCCGTCGCACCGCGCATTCATGTCTTTCTGGCCACCTCGCCCACGCATATGCAGTACAAGCTCAAGATGACCGAGGAGCAGGTCTTGGAGCGCGCCATAAACATGGTCCAGTACGCCAAAAAATACTGCTCCGATATCGAGTTTTCCGCCGAGGACGCCATGCGCAGCGATCGCGATTTCCTGCGCCGCGTGACCGAGGCCGTCATCAAAGCGGGCGCGACCGTGGTCAACATTCCCGACACGGTCGGCTACACCACGCCGGACGAGATGTACGCCATGATCGACTATCTCTTAAACAACGCCGAGGGCGCGGCCAAGATCGACCTCGCCGTGCACTGCCACAACGACCTGGGCCAGGCCACGGCCAACTCCCTGGCGGGCGTGCGCGCGGGCGCGAACCAAATCGAATGCACGATCAACGGCCTGGGCGAACGCGCGGGCAACGCGCCGCTCGAGGAAGTCGTCATGGGCATCAAAACCCGTCCCGACGCCTACAACGCCTATACGAACATCGACACCACGCGCATTTATAAATCGAGCGCATTGGTCTACAATATCATCGGCCAGATGGTGCCCATCAACAAGCCCATCATCGGCAAAAACGCCTTCGCGCACGAGAGCGGTATCCACCAACACGGCGTGTTGGCGCACCGCGAGACCTACGAGATCATGACGCCCGAATCCGTCGGTATCCGCAAGAATACAATGGTGCTGGGCAAACACTCGGGCCGCCACGGTTTTGAGGCGCGGTTGAAAGAGCTGGGTTATGAACTCACCAAGGAGGATATCGACCGCTACTTCGAGGAGTTCAAAAAACTTTGCGACAAGAAAAAAGAGGTCACCGACCGCGATATCGAGGCGCTGGTCACGCAGATCGACATCTCAGAGTCCATCTACTCCCTGGCCAGCTTTGACGTGCACACAGGCAACCTTGCCACCTCCACCGCCGTTATGCGCCTCAATAAAAACGGCGACTCCTTCGAGGAAGTGGCATTAGGCGACGGCCCGATCGACGCGGCCTACCGGGCGATCGACAAAATCGTCGGCGCGCCGCCGCACAGGTTGGAGAACTATGTCATCCAATCTGTGTCCGAGGGCAAGGAGACGCTGGGTAAGGTCATGGTCAAACTCAGCTGCGAGGACGAGCACGGCATGAAACGCGCCTTCAACGGCCACGGGCTCTCGACCGACATCATCGAGGCGAGTATCCTGGCCTATATCAACGCGATGAATAAACTGTTGGGGGATCTATGAAACTGGAAATTCTGGACTCAACCTTAAGAGACGGCTCGCAGGCCGAGGGCATTTCCTTTTCGGTGCAGGACAAGATCCACATCGTCAAGGCCCTGGACGCCTTTGGCGTGGACTATATCGAGGCGGGCAACCCGGGCAGCAATCCCAAGGACCTGCAGTTCTTCGAGGAAATCCAAAACCTGCACTTGAAACGCGCCAAGCTCTGCGCCTTCGGCAGTACGCGGCGCTACAGCGTCACTGCGGAAGAGGACGCGAACCTGCAAAGCATACTGCAGGCGAACACGCCGGCGGTCTCCATTTTCGGCAAGGCCTGGGACCTGCACGTCACGGAGATTTTGGGCATCACCCTGCCGCAGAATCTGGAGATCGTGGAGGACACGCTGGCCTATCTCAAGGCGTGCGGCAAGGAGGTCATCTTTGACGCGGAGCATTTCTTCGACGGATACAAGGCGAACCACTATTACGCCATGGACGTGCTGGCCGCGGCGCAAGCGGGCGGCGCGGATTGCCTCTGCCTCTGCGACACGAACGGCGGCTGTCTGCCCGACGAGATCGCCGAGATCACGGCCGAGGTCGTGCGGCGTTTCCCCGATATAAAGATCGGGATCCACTGCCATGACGACATCGGCTGCGCGGTGGCCAATACGCTCTCCGCAGTAACGCAGGGCGCGGTCCACGTGCAGGGCACCTTCGTCGGTTTTGGTGAGCGCTGCGGCAACGCGGACCTTTCCATCGTCCTGCCCAACCTCGTGTTCAAATGCGGCCTGGACTACGCTGCGGACCTGACGGACCTGACCGCCATCGCCACCTATATCTCCGAAGTCGCCAATATTCGCATTCGTGGCAACAAGCCCTACACGGGCAAGAGCGCGTTCGCCCACAAGGGCGGTATGCACATCGACGGCGTGATCAAGCTCTCGCAGTCCTTCGAGCATATTTCGCCCGAATCCGTGGGCAACACGCGCAAGTTTTTAACGAGCGAGGTGGCGGGCAAGAGCTCTATTCTGCCCAAGATCCAGGAATTCCTGCCCGAGCTGCACAAGAACTCGCCCGAGACGGCGGCGATCATCGCGCTGCTCAAGGAAAAGGAATGTTTCGGCTATCAGTACGAGGCCGCACAGGCCAGCTTTGAGCTGCTGGTCAAAAAGGAACTGAACCTCTGGCAGCCGCATTTCGACGTCGTCTTCTTCAAAACGGGCGGCGACTATACGCTGGCCGACAGCACCCTGCGCGAGACCGCGATCGTCCAGATCAACGTGGGCGGCGAGCTTGAAGTCGCGGGCGCATTAGGCAACGGTCCCGTCA
>WRCT01000098.1 GCA_009783775.1 Clostridiales bacterium
GACGGAATGATCTCCCGTATATACGCCAACGGCGATCATGTGGACATTGAATGGAAAATCTGACGGGTCACAGACTCGCCAGGTACAAGGACAAGTTTTTGTTACTTTGTCAACAGTAGTGTAGTTTGTAGTTTGGGTCATCGCCACGGTATGATCATGACGAACGCCTCGCTGTCCGCGTCCATGTCATACATGAGCTCGCCCCTGCCGGACAGCGTCCGGCGGTCATCCTTCAGCATATTGTATTCATCCAGCCAGGGCGAATAGGTCATCACATGGATAACCCCCTTGTCCTCGCGCACCTGCATCAGCCGCAGATAGCCGCTGCCGCCGAAGTCGCCCGCCGCCTGATAGTTCATCATCATTTGCCACACGGTCCGTCCGCCCTCCAGCGTCTCGGGCACGTTATAGATGCCGTAGCGGTGTCCGCAAAGCACCATATAGATGTTCGGGTTCGTGGCCACGACCTCCTCAAAAAGCCGCTGTCCCGTCTCGGAACGCGTGCCGTCCGTCATGAAATAATCGTGCACGCACAATATGCCGACCCGATCGGGATAAGCGCGGAAGGTCTCATTCAACCAGCGGATCTCAGCCCGGCCGATGTTGTGGCTCATATACACAAAGAGGTAGGCCGTGCCGCCGATGTCCAGCAGGTCATAGTGCCCGCGGTTGTTCTTGTACGAGCCGCCGTAATGCGGCAGGCCGGCAAACTTTGCCTCGCCGAAATATTCTTCATACAACTCCCAGCCGCCACGCGTTTTCTCCATGTCATGGTTGCCCGCCAGCACGCCGTAGGGGATGTCCGCCAGCAGATCCCAAGCCGCGCGGGCGGCCTCCCATTGGTAGACTTCTGAGTTATCGTCCACAATATCGCCCGTGCAGATCACATAGCGCAGGTTCATTTTCTCCTGCTCGCGCGCCAGGAACCGCGTCATGGACAGATAAATCTCGGGAAACTCTTTGGCGTAATACTGCGGGTCGGAGATCCAGGCGATGGTATAGGCGTCGCCCTCGGCCCAATACGCGGGCGTTGGCGTAGGACCCGCGGTCGACGCAGCGGGCGTGTGCTGTGCCCCTACCGCAACCCCCTCCTTGACCGGCAGCGTAATCTGCTCGGGCACAGGCGTCGCTTTCGGCGCGACCGTCCCGTTGCACGCAGCCAGCAAAAACGCCAATATAATCAATGGCAAGAGCTTTACTTTCACAACACTATACTACCATTTTGGGCGTCTACTGTCAAACGAGTGGGCCGCGTAGGGGCGATTATCAATCGCCCGCCGTAGAAAAACCCGCGTGAGCGATCTGACCACTGACCACTGACCACTATTTTTGTCAAACGCGCTTAAACCGCGCCCCTGCTGGCAAAGCTATCTCCATGCTAAACAAAGTAGAAATCTGTGGGGTGGATACGTCCAAGCTGCCCATGCTCTCGGGCAAGGAAATGATGGAGCTGCTTTTGCAGGTCAAGGCGGGGGACGAGGCCGCGCGCGAGCGGTTCTTGCACTGCAACCTGCGGCTCGTGCTCTCCGTGGTGCAGCGATTCGCGGGTCGGGGCGAGCACGCCGACGACTTGTTTCAAGTGGGCTGCATTGGTCTGATCAAGGCGCTGGAGAACTTTGACCTCAAGCACGAGGTCAAGTTTTCGACCTATGCGGTGCCCATGATCATCGGCGAGATCCGCCGCCACCTGCGCGACTACACGGCCATGCGCGTGTCGCGCTCGCTGCGGGACACAGCCTACAAGGCCATGCAGGCGAAGAACAAGCTGATGGAAAACTCCTGCCGCGAACCGACGATCGACGAAATCGCCAAGGAACTGGATATGCCGCGCGAGGATATCGTCTTTGCGCTGGACGCAATCTGCGAGCCGGTCTCGCTTTACGAGCCCATCTTCCACGACGACGGCGACGCGGTGTTCGTCATCGACCAGCTAAAGGACGGGCGCGTCAGCGAGGCGCTCTGGCTCAACAATCTGGCCCTCAAAGAGGGCATTGCTCATCTCAACGAGCGCGAGCAAAAAATTCTGCGCCTGCGCTATTTCCTGGGCAAAACCCAAATGGAGGTCAGCCGCGAGATCGGCATCTCCCAAGCCCAGGTCTCGCGCCTGGAAAAAGGCGCATTGAAACACTTGGAGAAGTATGTTTGACTTTTTTGTGGAATTGTATCTTGCGACGGTATTTTGAATTAGAGAGGTAGAGCATGGTGGGTCTCTGTGGGCGGTTACATCTCATCATCGTCCGCCGGATTTATTTCCTCAATGGAGTCATCAATACTTCCGCTGAGCGCCTTTTCCAGCTGATTGATTAGCAGGGTTTTACGCTTGGCGCAAAAGTCCTTAAACCGCATGAAGTCAACAATGAATTTATCTTTTTCATCCTTTGGAATCAACATGGAATCTTTATCCAAATCATTCTTCTTGCTATCTTTAAGCCATTCATCCAAAGGTTTTCCCTGTTTTGCGCGGTTATCGCTATCGCTCAGCAACTGAAGATTAGGCAAGCTGTTCCAATTGCTTTTTGATGAATAGAAGGCATACCATTCTTCATTTTCGCAAATAGCCTTTATTTCTTTTAAGCTTTCTTTTTTAAAGGATGTTTCAGGGTGCATATGGTCGATATCTTTGCAGCGAAATTTTTTAGGGTATTCAGGGAAGAGCAGAGCCAATAATGGATAGCACAAAACGTGCCCCTTTTGCGTTTCGGAAACAATTTTTTCAATACGCTCGTGGCTAACGCTAAGAGATTTAGCCTCGCCAATAAACTCATCCATTATCGCATTTAGTGGGAAACCCTCGAGATTTTTATTGTTCTTTATCACATCCCTTGTTCTTCTAATTACATCATCACTGTGGCCGCCGAATTGCCCTGTGATTAACACCAATGACAGCCATTTGGTAATATCCCCCCGAATGGTTTCATGTGACAGATTGTTTTCGGTATTATCAAGCTTATACTGTTTATTGATATACATATAGAATACAATGAGTATCACAGCATTTTTTGCTCTAACGGTTGAATCGGTAAACCCTAATTTTTTAATCAGAGAGAATGCTGCTTTTATTGCGGTTTCAAACTCTTCCCAATTATCTCTGATTTCCCCTATGACGCTTGCATTGAAATTCTTTATTGCAAATTTCACCTCAGTATTAAACAACGTTAATGCTGCTTTCATGATAAAATCACGGCTAATCATGAAATCAAACTCTGTTTTTATATCCTTAACAAGCTTATCAATGCTGCCTCTTCCTTCGACCCAGTCTTCGACTGTCATTGCAAAAATGAGTTCGGAAAATGTTAGGGGGATGCCCCCTCCGTTTGTACGCAAAAACACATCGAGAACAAAATGCAGATTTTGATTCGTGATTTTATAGTAAGATAACTTCTCGTTGATTCTAATGGTTTCATAAAGCTTATCCAGTATTTCAATGGATTGCTCCGTTTCAGAAAAGCCATTTTCATGTAAATACTGTTTGATTCTTTTGCTGCGCTCAAATGTGCCCAAATCCGCATAGTCACCCAACGTGCCGATTTGTTTCACTTTGAACCATGCCGAAGCATCATGTTTGGCCATTTCTTCATTGCTAAAGAATTTGAAATCATACTCAAGTTGCAAGTCGTTATCGCTGGCATCAATATCAAGTTTATCGGTTACATTCAAATATAGTTCTTTTTCGGGAAACTTCTTATAATTCCTTGTCTTAGGATAACCTCCCGCCGACTTCTTTCCACAGTAGGATCCATCCAATCCAATATATAATGCCGTGAGACGCTGCTGTCCATCAATTACGACAGAAACTTCATCATCAGGATCATAAATATGGTCAGCCAATGGGTTGGATTCATCATAGTGGCGACAATAATTCTGAATAAAGGAATACAATTTGAACTTATAGTGATTTTTTGTATCGCCTTTCAGCTGCCATATCATCAAGGTGTTGATGGGATAATTGCGCATAATGGAATCAAACAGGCGAATGATTCTTTCCTCGTCCCAAACAAAATTGCGTTGGATAGCGGGCAACAAATAATCACCCTTGCCAATGGATTTTACTACGTCGCTAATCTTCAACGGTGTCTCAGGTTTGTAGTTGCTCATCTTGATCCTCCAATTTATAAATATTTTTCACTTATCTTCATTGCCGCCTCGGCAACCCTATCCCGCAATCCCGCCGGTTCCCAAACCTCTATATGCTCGCCGTATTGCAGAGCCCAGTAGAACATGGCGTTTTCGTTGACGCGAACAGTTGCCATTACTTCATCGCCGCCTTTGTCCTCAAAAATCACATCTCTGCCGAACCAGTCGAGAATGTCGCCCGTGATATACCGCTTTGCCGCAAACCTCACATACACGCTTTCACCCGCGAACATATAGATATGCTCCGCCATGTGTTTGGGCAGGTCCAGGCCGCGTTCCAAGCCTTTGACCAGGCGCATGGGCGTGGCGCGCTCGTTCATAATGCGGATATGTGAAATGCGGTCCACGCGGTAGTTGGAGACGCCGGGATAATGCTTGCGGTTGCAGATGAGATAATACCGCCCGTTGGTCGCCGCCATCTGATAGGGGCTGACCTTATAGTCACGGGGCTCGCCGGTTTCGCGCCTGCGCGGGCGGGGACGTTTGTCCGTGCCGTATTCGTTGTAATGAAAGGCCACCATCTTTCGGGCAGAGATCGCCTCGTCCAGCACCTCGATCGTATAAAACAGTTCCTTATTCTCCGGCAGCTTTTCGGGCATATTGCGGATGTGTTTGACCTTCGCCTTGAAATAAGTATTCGATAGGCCTTCCAGCTTTTCGATCAGCGCCTTGCATTGGTTCCAGGGGATATGCTTGGAAAACAGCAGGCTGTCGATAAGCAGGCGCAGCTCGGCGTCGGTGAAGTCGCGGTTGAGATACCAGTCGGAGAGCATGACCTCGTCCTCGCCGTCCCTGCCCTTGCGGACCGTCTCGGTGTATTCCAGGTCAAAACCGAAATCCAGCAGCTGCATGAGATTGCGCTTGACCGCCTTGCGGTCCACGGGCGTGCCGTAGTCCCGCGCCAAAAGACCCATAATCTCCTTCTGACTGAGCCGATGGTTCTCGTCGGAATACTTTTTCAGAATATCCAGAATGCGCAGGATGGATGTTTTCTTTGAAGTTGCAGGAAACATAGAGACGCCCTCCCGACTCATTCTACCACACCCGACCTTTTCACACAAGATTCGACATCGAAACCAAGCCGCGCCAGGTCGTTGTAAAGACCCCACTCCGGGTTGAGGCACAGCCCCCATTTCTCCGCCCATTGCAGCAACGCGGCGCAGAGGTCCTTGTCCTTGCAGATGGATTCGTCGCTCGCCAGGCTCGTCTCCACAATTTCGGTGCCGTTCAGCGCGATTGCCGCGCAGTGCTTGTGATTTCGCTTTACCGCGACAACGAAATCGTCGGAGCCAAGCGCGTAATTCGCAAGACAATTGCGCAGCGCGTTTCCCGCGCGGCTGTAGGTCGCCGTGCTTCGCAGGACGACAAAGACATATTCCCCCACCCGACAGTCTGTGATGCCCGCCTTGTTTTCCTTGCGCACGGGCAGATTGTGGGAAATGCGGTTGTGACGGTAGATTTTCTTTAATGGTTGGTGCAGCAGCGTCTTTTGCTGCGTTTCGGGAGACAGCAGGTATGTGCCCGCCGCGCCATGCAGGTGGTGAATATCGTTCCGCAAGGCGTGCCAGGCAGCCGTTTCGCCCCTCTCCCGCGCCAAGGCGGTCAGGAACGTAAAAAGCCCGGGCAGGTAATGCAGCTTTGACAGAAGTACAAACACCCTGTCCGCTTGCAGAATCTGCCGGAGAATATCGAGGTTATAAAAAGGCAGGTTTTTGATTTCCTCCGCGTAGAAAAACAGGGCGGGATTCTCGAAGAAGGCGCGGCGTATCGTCTTTTTGTCGGGCAGGCCCAGCGCGCGGTAGAGCAGGGGCATTTCGTCATACCGGCCCATTTGCCGCGCGATATCCGCAAAGCGCCCGTCAAGGCGCAGACTGTCCTCGGCAAAAGGAATCGCGTCATAGAAACCGGCCGGAAAGCCTTGAAAACGGTTATGGGCGATCAGGCTCTCCAGCGACAGATCCATTCGGGCAACAGGGGCCGCGCGGGGATAGAACGGACGAAAAATCTCCGCCAACGTCCATTGCAGTACGGTATCCTCTTCGATATGCGCGCGCAGCGCAAACCCCTGCAAGGGCTCCGGTTGCTCTGTCAGGTCTTCCTGTGTTGCGATCACACCGTCGTGATTGACAAGCCGAAAGTGGCAGCGCCCCGTCTCATGGCAAAAGGTCAGCTCCGCCGTGAGCGGAAAGCGCAGTTTTGTCTCCCACAGCAGGGGATAGGGGAGAGCGGCGCCGCCCGCCTCATAGGGAATGTTCTGCGTGATTCGGGTCTCTTGGGGCGTGGAAAGCACCCGGTATGACAGGGCAGCCGGCTCCGCAGCCCCCGCGATTTCCTCGTCCGGCAGCGCAAACAGCGTTTGCTGCACGGGTTGGGGCCTGACGGTCAAATCCCAAAACAGCGCCATAAAAAAAGGCTCCTTTTTTTGATACTAATGTTTTAAGTCGAGATTAGTATGAGGATACCATAGCCCGTGGACTGTTTTAAGGACATGACCTGCGGCCTTCTATTATGCCTGGCAACCAAATTAAAAGGGCGACCGGTGGCCGCCCTTCCATAGCTCAACTCTCAAC
>WRCT01000099.1 GCA_009783775.1 Clostridiales bacterium
AAGAAAAACACCTCTCACCCATGCAAACCCCTAAATAAAACCGCCGAAGAAATTCAATTCTCCGGCAGTTTATGGACAGTACTCAAATCAGGCGCCTTAATCAGTGGTTCCAATTGCGAGGAGCGCAAAAGAGACGCGTGCGGGAAAGAAACACGACGAAGCAATCCAGTTGCCCTCAATCAAATATCCTCATGACAGGGAACGCGCAGGTTTTCAGCGTTTCGATGGAGATGCTCGCGTCGCTGTCTAAATACTCGCGGTCCACAGTGTACCTTCCGGTGACAGAAGAGACGCAGACAGAAATACACAGGCGCTGGCGCTCACCCCAGATGACCCAGAAGTCGACCAGTTCGCCGATATAATTGCCGTCCTCGTCATAGTTGGCCTGCACCGCGTCGATGTAATACATGATCATTGGCGTGTCGCCGTACTTCTTTTCATAGAATTCCAGGGCGGTCGCCTCGATCTGATCCATGTTGATGTCCTCAAGGGCGATGACGCCATCGTCGTCTGTCGATTCGGCGCCTGCATTGACATTATCCGCTGGGTTTTGTTCAGGCGCCTCCGCAGTCAGGAATCCAAAAGCGCCCACCTTTTGCGGCTCGTTGCTGATTGGATCGATGCGGCACAGGAAGTAGCCTTTTTCCTCTTCATCAAACGCGGTGTAGTAAACCGCGTCGCCGAGCAAGCGAATATTCCTGCAAGTGTTGCTTTCATGCACCTGCGTGATCTCCCCGCTGATTAAGTCGGCTTGAAAGAGGTGGTTTGCCGGCAACGTGTCTGCCGAAGACGCGAAACGGCCCCTAAAATAAACGCTGTCCTTCGCAACCGCCCATCCGCCGCCGCCGGACAACGTGATGGCGCCAATATGGTCGAACACGGTTTGCACCTCGCCTTCCGCATTGAATCTGTGCAGGCCGAGGCCACCCTGCCACCCGTCCGTGTTATTGTTACGGCTCTCCGCCCAGAAATAAACCCAGTTCCCGCTTGCACGCAGGCTGTAGTAGCGATACGCGTAGATTATCCAGTCCGGATCTTCTTCCGTATCCGGCAGCTGACAGAGCAGCTCGGATGTTTTTCCGTCTGTTGAGGTGCGCCAAATCTCTGTCACAAGGGCATCGTTGAGTTTCATGTAATAAGCCCAGTCGCCCATCAGAACGATCGCGGTGTCGCTGCCCTGCCCGATCATTATCTCGTCCGTGTCCGCCCAACTTTGGTCGATGACCGCCAATTCGGTTTTCTCCGAGCCGTCCAGCCGCATTTTATACAGGCGGCCATGGTCCGTCCAATAGATCGAATCGCCCTCGATTTGCCAGGAGGCCAACTTGCGGTTGTCATCGCCGCCAAGGATCTCCATTTGTTCCGTACCGTCGGGCCGCATTCTGTAAAGGCCGGCGCGGCCTCCCTGCGACTCGGTTTCTGCCCCGGAGACCACATAATACAGTGAGTAATAGAGCCAGCCGTCATGGGCAATGGCCTCTTCGGCATAGTGTCCCAGCGTGTTCTCCGTCTTGACGCCGTCGATCGCATAGTCCATCTTTACCATTTGGGTGCCGTCTGCACTCACGCGGTACAGCCCGAGCTCACCGGCCGGATAGTAGAGCCACTCCTCTGCGGAAAAGGGCGCGGGCGCGTAAGTCCCTTCCACGGAGGGCGTTGGGTCGGTTGTGTCAATGAAGGGCGGTTGCTTGACTGTCAGCAGCAATACCAGCGCTGCCGCCGCCAGACAGGCCGCGCCGGTCACGTTGGCGACAATGAGTTTCCAGCGTTTGGGTTGGACGCGCCTACTGGCGAACGCCCGCCCCCGCCCTACACTTGCGTTCTCCCAGATCTTTTTGCGCATGGTTTCTTTGTTCTTTATGGTGATCTTTTCGCAAAGATTCTGATAATCCTGATCCATATTACATGGCCTCCTGTAGCAGTTTTTTCAGTTTGGCGCGGCCCTTGAGCAGATAACCACGCACGGTGGATTCGCTTTTGCCGATCATCTGCCCGATTTCCTTCGACGCGTAACCCTCGTAATAATGCAGGTAGATAGACAGACGTTCGAGCCTGGGCAGGCTGCAAACCAGTTCGATGGTCTCGTCGCGGCTGTCATAGTAGGCGTACCAGTCCTCGAGTTTTAAGTCCTTGCGGTAGCCGCGGCGCTGCAGGCTGATACAGTTGTTTTTCGCGCAGGTGATCAGCCATGCTTTCATGTTTATGATGTTGTTCTCCTTGTAAAAACGCACGAAATTGAAGAACGTGTTCTGCAACGCGTCCTCGGCGTCCGCTGTGTTGCCCAGATACATAAAGCAGACGCGATAAATGCTGTCCGCGTGTTCGTCATAAATCGCGTTGAATTGCGTTTCCGATAGTGCCAAAGACCCCACCTCTTTCCATTTCAATAATAGCATGCTTACCAATAAGACGCTACAAAGTTTGAAAACGTTTTTCGCCTGTGGTATAATTTTCACATGAAGATGATTTCGTGGAATGTAAACGGCCTGCGGGCGTGTATGGGCAAGGACTGCTTTATGCCGTTCTTTGAAGCGCAGGACGCGGATATTTTCGCCTTGCAAGAGACCAAGATGCAGCCGCACCAGTTGGAGCTGGACCTGCCCGGCTACCGGCAGTATTGGAACAGCGCGGTGAAGAAGGGTTATTCGGGCACGGCGGTCTTTACGCGATTGGAGCCGCTGTCTGTGTCTTACGGTATGGGGCTGCCCGAGCATGACAACGAGGGGCGGATCATTACGCTGGAATTTGAGCGGTTTTTCTTTGTGAACGTCTACACGCCCAACTCGCAGGACGAGCTGCGGCGGCTGCCCTACCGCATGGATTGGGAGGACGCGTTCGCCAACTATGTGAGCGGGCTGGACAAGCAAAAGCCCGTGATCCTCTGCGGGGACTTAAACGTGGCGCATGAGGAGATTGACCTGAAGAATCCCAAGACGAACCGCAGGAACGCGGGCTTTACCGACGAGGAGCGCGGCAAGCTCACCGCCCTGCTGGCGCGGGGGTTTCTGGACAGTTTCCGCGCGCTGTACCCCGACAGGCGCGACGCATACACCTGGTGGAGCTATCGGTTCAGCGCGCGCGACCGCAATGTGGGGTGGCGGATCGATTACTTTTTGATGTCCGAACGGCTGCGGCCGCAGTTGATCGACAGCGTGATTCACGCCGAGGCTTTTGGCAGCGACCACTGTCCGGTGGAGATCCGCATGGAGGGGTTATGCGATTGATATTGGCCTCCGGTTCGCCGCGAAGGCATGAATTGTTGAAACAAATGGGGCTGCGTTTTACTGTGCAGGTCTGTCACGAGCCGGAGATCGTGCCCGAGGGCGCCACGCCGGAGGAGGCGGTCACCGCGCTGGCTTTGCAAAAGGCAACCGCGATACAGCGAGACAACCCCGACGCCTGCATAATCGGCGCGGACACGGTCGTCTGTCTGGACGGCGAGATACTGGGCAAGCCGGAGGACGCCGAAATGGCGCGGGCGCATCTGCGCAAGTTACAGGGACGGCAGCACCAGGTCTATACGGGCGTGGCTGTGCTGACGCCGACACGTCAGGATGTGCGAGTCTGTGTGACAGACGTGACCTTTTCCACTATGACAGAAGATGAAATCAGTTGGTACGTTGATACGGGCGAGCCCATGGACAAGGCCGGCGCCTATGGCGTGCAGGGGCCGGGCGGTATGTTTGTGTCTGAGATCTCCGGCAACTACTTCAATGTAATGGGTATGCCGCTGCCGCTGCTGTATGAAATGTTGCGGAACGCGAACGTGAATGTTTTAGGAAATGAATGATATCATTCAAGCAAAACTAAAACTCCTCCCCTCCCTGCCCGGCGTGTATCAAATGCTGGACGAGGCGGGCGAAGTCATTTATATCGGCAAGGCGGTGTCGCTGAAGAACCGTGTGCGGCAGTATTTTCAGAGCGGCAAGGCGCAGGCGCCCAATGTGCGCGCGCTGGTGCGGCATATCGCGGATTTTGAGACAATCGTCGTGGGTAACGAGATGGAAGCGTTTTCACTCGAACGCAACCTGATTCGCCAATACAAGCCCAAGTACAATATTTTACTAAAGGACGACAAGCATTTTCCCTATGTGCGGATTGATTTCAAACAGGACTTTCCACGCGTGGAGGTCGTGCGCCAAATAGCCGCAGACGGCGCGACCTATTTGGGGCCCTATCTCTCCGCGCTGACGCTGCGGGACGAGCTGACCCTGATCCGAGACCACTTCCCCATTCGCCATTGCAAGAAGGACATCTCCCGCGCCATCGCGCGGCGGGAGCGGCCCTGTTTGATGTCTCATGTGAAAAAGTGCTGCGCGCCCTGTTCGGGGCTGATTTCCCGGGAAATCTATCACGGTTATTTGAAGGAGATCACACGCTTTCTAAACGGCAACACGAAGGAGATTCTGGCCGAATGCGAGGAGAAAATGCTGGCCGCGTCGGAGGATCTGGACTTTGAGACCGCCGCCGCGCTGCGCGACCGCATGGCCGCCATTGTGTCGCTCTCAAAAAAACAAGTGGCCATTACCACGCACAATCTGAACGCGGACGTGTTTGCGCCCGCGCTGTTGGGGGGCGAGAGCCTGGTTTACGCGCTCTTTGTGCGAAACGGGAAGATCATCGGCACGGAACCCTTCTTTATGGCGGGCAGCGAAGGCGATTCGGCGGACGCCGTGCTGGCCGCGTTCCTGCCACAGTTCTACGGCGAAGAGACCCTGCCGCCCGGCGAGATCCTGCTGGCCTGCGGGATCGGTGAGCGGGAGAACCTGGAAAGTTTCTTGAGTGAACAGGCGGGCAGGCGGGTGCATATCTCCGTGCCGCAGCGCGGGGAAAAACGCAGGCTTGTGGAGCTGGCAAGCGACAATGGCAAAAAGGTATTGGAAAAGCGGTTTGCGATCCGCGAACGCGCCTGGGAGCGTGACGAGGGGGCGTTGCTGCGGCTGGGCGAACTGCTTGGTATAAACGGGCCGCTCACACGGCTGGAGTGCTTTGACAACTCGCATACCATGGGGTGGGACACCGTTTCCTCGATGGTCGTGTTTGTGCATGGCAAACCGGAGAAGAGCGCGTACCGCCGTTTTCGCGTGCGCGGCGAGACGCATGGCGACGACTTGCTGGCCATGCGGGAGATTCTGCGGCGGCGATTTGAGCGGGGCGGACCCTGGCCCGATCTTTTGATCGTGGACGGCGGCAAAACGCAGCTCAATGCCGCGCTGGACGTGCTGCGGGAATTTGGCCTGGTTTTTCCCGCCATCGGTTTGGCCGAAGAGCAGGAGATCATTTACGCTTGGAATCGCGCCGAACCGATCGTCCTGCCGCGCAATGACGCCACGCTGCACCTGCTCATGCGGATACGAGACGAGGCGCACCGGTTCGCGATCACCTATCACCGCAGCGTGCGGCAGCGAAACGCGCTGTTCTCCGTGCTGGACGGGATCCCGGGCGTGGGCGAAAAACGCAAGCGCGCTCTGTTTGACGCTTTTGTCACGCTGGACGCCATCAAAAAAGCGACCCCGGCGGAGCTGGCTGCCGTGAAAGGCATGAACGCGAGCTGCGCCGAGGCTGTGTTTCAGTATTTCAAAGCGTAGTTACATGGCATCGTTGGCGTAGATATAGGGCCGGCGGGCGTGCTTGAAACCCTTCGCGCCGGTCACGACCACGCCGTTGCGGCTGCTGGAGCTGTGAACGACCAGCAGCTGGCCGTCTTCATCCCAGCCCAAAACAATGCCCACATGGTTCGTGCCGGACAGGCCGGGGTTCTTGTAGAACAACAGGTCGCCGGGCTGGAGTTCTTTCCAGGCTATTTCCCTGGAGTTGCGCCATTGGTTCGATGTGCCGTTGCCGATATAGGCGATAATGCCATCGTCGCCGCCCGCGTTGACAAAGGCCCAGGTGACAAAGCCGCTGCAGTCCAGGCCGAACGGGCGAATCGAGCCGGCGGACACTTTCGCGCCCTTGCCGGTTTCCCAGGCATCCATGCCCCAGCGTTCGTCCCAGCCGACAAAGCGGGACTTCCCGCCCCAGAAATAGTTGACCTTGCCCTTGAGCGACAGCGCAGCCAGCAGCACCAGCCTGCGTTCGCCGGTCACATCGTCGGGAATGGCCGCGCGTACCTCCGCGAACTCCTCGTCTGTTAATATGCTCAAAATGCTATTGTCGAGTTGGCTGTTTGCCAATTCGCGTGTTTCATCGGTCATGATACCGGTCAGAAATCTCCGGATTACCGGATGTTGTTCAACCCTCGACATTTCCTGCGTGTAATCGCCGCGTGAAACACGAACCTCGCAGTACAGTTCCCCATCATTCGCCGCCAGTTTTGCAGTAACGCCCGTCAGGCGCCAAAAGATTTCGCGCAGTTCGTCCTGTTCCTCCCGCGTCTCAATGCGAATCTCATAGGGGAAATTCTCCATCATATTGTGCCTGAGCGCGTAAACGGCAAAGACGTCCAGCAGGTTGCTTTCGTCACAGACGAGACGCACGTCCTGCGTCAGATAGGAGTAGGTCCGGCCCGCCTGGTCGATTTTTTCGTTCAACTCCGCTTGCAGCAGACGAATTTGCTCCGCAAGGCCCAGGTTGGCGGGAATGAATTTCTGATTGCTCAGCGCCCACAGCGGCGGCGGCAGTTCGGGAAGGGGTTCTTCCTCCTCTTCCACCGCGGGGAAATCGGTGTCCGGTTCAATCTCTATGATTGG
>WRCT01000100.1 GCA_009783775.1 Clostridiales bacterium
CAATGACGGAAAATGGGGCTTGCGTCATTGCGAGGCGCCGGTACTGTCTTGATTGCCAAGAATGACGCCGAAGCAATCCAGTTCCCAAGCCTATTTTTGTTTCCTCTCGCGCAGTTTTATTTTTGACTGCGACAACATCTATATACACAACGCGTGGCTTTTATTTCGTCCTGCACCGCTACTGCTTATTCCATTCTCACCGGCTCCGCCGGTGGTTTCGACAGCCAATGACGATAATACCGATTTCGCGCCCTTTCGCGTCATTGGAACCCCTGATTAAATCGTTCGCCGTGTAGATTGGCTATCAGAATGGTCCCAACATAGGAGCTTTTGGCAGGCTGGCTATTCCACCTCACGATTTAATCAGTGGGCCCCATTCGCGGTTAAAAAGAAAAAAGCTTTTTGTGGTGAAAGTAAAAAAGGTTTTTCTTTTTTGTTACGTCTATATAGGTAAGCATGCTAAAATGGAATGAGGAAGGGGTGAACTACATTTGGCTTTACCCGAAACACAGTTCAACGAAATCTATGATCAATATGCGGACACGGTCTATCGCGTTTGTTTCACCTATCTGGGCAACAAACACGACGCGGAGGACGCGCTGCAACAGACCTTTATGAACCTGCTGCGCGCGGATAGTTTAGACAGTATCCGCCATCCCAGGGCCTGGCTGATCACCTGCGCGAAAAACGCCTGCGCCGATATTCTGCGCAGGGGCTATCGCAAGGAGACGACGCTCGAGGAATGGTACGCGCACACCGACGAACATGACGAGACGCGGGAGCTGCTCTACCACCTGCCCAAGCTGGAACGTTTGGCCGTTTATCTGCACTACTACGAGCGGTATACGGCGGCCCAGATCGGCAAGATGATCGGCAAGAGCGAATCGACGGTCTGGGGCTATCTGCACAAGGGCCGCAAAAAACTAAAACAACTCATACAGGAGGCTATGTAACATGAATCACTCCTTTCACGAATTTTATGATGAAATGACGTTAGAGCGCAAAGAGGAAATGCGCAAGAAGATCCTGGCGCAAACCACAACGGTAGGGCGGGGGCGGGCTCCCGCCGGATCGGCGGCACGGCAGGGGCGGGCTCCCGCCGAAATGCGAGGACACACACGCATAAAACCCTGGGCGCTGGCCGCCAGCGCGGTCGCGGCGGCGTGCATGATATTTGCGCTGATGGCCCTGCTGCTGGTCGGCGGGCAGACCCCGCCGCCCGCGCCGCTTGCCAATGCCAATGAAAACTGGATCTACTACCCCGCAGGCGAGTTTGGGCTGATCCGAATCAGCGAAGACGGCTCGAAGATGGAGAAGGTCGAAAATGCCCTCGCCGCGGTTCCCGCCGCCAGCCTGGACAATTCAGGCATAGAGGAGGCTGAAAAGCACGGCGATTGGGTGTATTATACGCTCTCCTACAGAACGGAGCACGGGGACTGTCTCTTCGCGTTCTGCCGCCTGCGCGCGGACGGCACGGGCGCGCCGGAGCTGTTGATCGACGCGAATGTAAAAGGGTATTCTTTCGCCTATGAGATTGGGAACGACCGTATCTACTGGTGTGACGCGACGGGCCTGCACAGCAGCGGGCCGGACGGTTCGGATACGGTCATGCTGAATAAGGACGTGCGCGCCGGTTCGTTTGCGGTGCGCGGCGACTGGGTGTATTATCTCAAATGGTACGGCGGCGAACAGGGCGCGGTGTTCAAAGTCCCGACAGAAGGCGGCGCGGAAGACATGGTCTGGGAGCCCAAGATGGAGGGCGAGGAACACTTTGTAACGGGCGTTCACGGCGCGTTGGAAGGTGGGGACGGGCTCTATTTGCGGACGTTCAACAACTATGGTATGTATGGCGAAAGCGCGCTGCATCGGGTATCAGCAAGCAGCGGGGAACACGAAGTCCTGTACACGCGGGAGGAATCGTGCGCCGCGCTGAATGATTGGATTGTGGCGGACGGCTGGGTGTATTATATCGACAGATCAATTGACGATAGCAATGTCAATGACGCGATCTGGAAAATGCGTTTGGACGGCTCGGAGAAGGTCCAGCTTGCAGGCGAGAAGGGCATTGTCTATAACCTGCGTCTGATCGGCGGCACGCTCTATTACTACGCCCAAGCGGAAAAGAATGAGCCAACGATCCTGTACTATGTCAAGATGGACGGTCTGGGCCAGCGCGCGCTGGGCGCGCTGGACGCGGTCGAAACGGTGATTCCGACGGAACCGGACGATCCCGAGGTTGATACCGCCCCGATCAGAACAGGCACGATCGCGCTGATCACCGATGTGGGTGATATCGACGACAACGCCTACAATCAAGCCGCGTGGGAGGGGCTTGTAACCTTCGCCGAGGCAAGGGGAATCGAGGATTTTTGGTATTACAGGCCTTATGAGGACAGCGACGAGGCGCGCATGGAGGCCATGAGAGCGGCGATCGAAAATGGCGTGACCACCCTGATCTGTCCCGGCTTTATGTTCGAGGCGCCGGTCTATGAGATGCAGACAAAGTATCCGCAGATCAACTTCCTGCTGGTGGATGGCGAACCGCACGCAGACGACTATACAAAGTATAAAACGGCGGCAAACACGCACGCGATCTATTATCGGGAGGAACAAGCTGGTTATCTGGCGGGCTACGCCGCGGTGATGGACGGCTATACGAAGTTAGGTTTCTTGGGCGGCATGGCCACACCGGTGGTCGTGCGCTACGGCTACGGCTTTATCCAGGGCGCGAATGACGCGGCGGTTCAAAAAGGCAACGCGGCGAGCGTCAGCGTCAACCACTGGTACAGCCACACATACTGGGATTCGGAAGACAACAGGAGCAGGATGCTGGACTGGTATGGCAGCGGCACGGAAGTGGTCTTCTGCTGCGGCGGTGGGGTATACATCTCCTGCCTGGCGGCGGCCGAGGCCAAAAACGGCAAGCTGATCGGCGTGGATGTCGATTCCGGCCCCTGGCATACGCGTTTTCTGACCTCTGCCTTAAAGAACATCAGCGGCTCTGTCACGGCGGCATTGGAAACCCTGTATGCAAACGGAGGCAAGTGGCCCGCAACGCACGCGGGCAAGCTTGTGACCCTTGGCGCGGCGGAGGGTATGATCGGCCTGCCCACGGCGGCCGGCTCGTGGCGGTTTGCCACCTTCACCGTAGCGGACTATGAGGCCGTGCTGGCCAAACTGGCAAGCGGCGAGATTGCTTTCTCCCACGATGGCGATGTGAACAAAACGCCGAACGTAACGATCCATGTGAATTATCTGGAAGACGGATAGTTACAAGCTGCAAGTTACAGGTTACAAGAGTTTGTTCGATTCTTGAATTCAGAAAAAAGCTACCGTGCAATTCGGTAGCTTTTTCATATCCTGTAACCTGTAACTTGTAACCTGTAACTACGAAATCCGCTCCAAAATGCCCTTGGCCAGATTCTCGTCCAGCACAAAGGTATGGATATAACCGCTGCGCAGGGCAGCGACCGCCGCCTGCGCCTTTTGTGTGCCGCAGGCCACGCCGATGACTTCCGGCACCTGTTTGAGTTGGGCCAGCGGCATGGCAAAGGTCAGATCGTCGAGTATGCTCTCCACGCGCGCGCCGTCCTCGGCAAAGAACGCGCCGCAGAGGTCGCTGACCGCGCCGCGGTCCTGTACCTCCCGAAACGCCTGCGCGATGGCCTGACCGTGCGTCAGGTAGTCATGATTGCCGGCGGTGGTGCCGCCCAAGCCCAGCATGGCCACGGAGACCTGGGAAAAACGCTGATAAAGCTCGCGCATATGCGGCTCGGACAGCAGCATATCCCGCAGGGCCGCGCTCTGCACCAGCATGGGCGCGGGCAGAACATAGGCCCGACCGCGCATGGTGTTCGCCAGCGAAACGGTCATAAAGGCCGCGTTGGATTCCGAGGTGGAAACCGGATCGCCCAGGATTTGGATCACATCCGCCGTGCCCCTCGGCGCGCCCGAAAGATGGCCCAAAATCTGCGTGAGCGTCGTGCCCCAGGATAGGCCGATCAGCGCGCCCTCGGTCAGCACGGAAAGCAGGTGCTCCGCCGCTGCCGCGCCCACGCGGTCCTGGCTGACCGAGTAGATGGGGTCGGAGGGCACCAAAATCACCTTGCGCAGATTAAACGCGAGCCGCAGCCGGTCCTCCGCCTCACGCATGGCCGAGTTGGTCTCCTTGATGTGAATGGTGACAATGCCGTCCTCCAAACAGGACTTGAGAATGCGCGTGACCGTGGGCCGCGAGACATTGAGATTCCTGGCGACCTGCTCCTGCGAGCAGCCCTCGCGGTAATACATCTTCGCGACCATCACCTGCGTATCCAGCGCGGACATCTTTTTCTTCATAAACCTGCTCCCTAACCCGTGAACTTTCGTTCATATTTTAGCAAGTTTCCGAACAAATGTAAAGCATGGCTTTCAGTTGGCGGTTTTTTGGCTTTCGCAGAACGCCTGTTGCGTGGCCATGGTGGTCAGCGTGTCACCCAGCTGCGTGAAGGCCGCGCCCAGCAGCGATAGCTCATCGGTTGTTTTGCCGTCCGCTATCGTCACCGCCACCGTTGTAATGAATAAAACCAATTTGCTGCCGCAAACCATAGCATATGATATGAATTTTCCGTGGGTATTGCCCATGCAGATGGAAAAGGGTATACTGAGTGAGGAATTAGGAGTGAGGAGCGAGGAGTTGGAAATCAGATTATTGGGGGAGCGGCTTCAAATCGTAAGGCTCCCTGTTGGAGCGAGCATTCCGCCGGAGGTTTGGAGCGGGGAGCTTTGCTGTGTGACGCAAACGCCGGACGAGCTTTCGCTTGTGGTAGCGGAGGCGGTGTGGGACTGGTGTCAGGGGGACGGTTCCCCTGACACTGCGGTGTCAGAGCGAACCGTCCCCGCTGACACCCCCGCTGACACCTTCATCGAAAAAGGCTGGCGCGCGTTTCAAATTGTGGGCCAGCTGGATTTTGGTTTGGTCGGCGTAATCGCCCGCGTCAGCGCGCTGCTGGCGGCGCAAGACATTCCCATCTTCGTCGTCTCCACCTACAATACGGACTATATTCTGATCAAAGAAAACAATGTGCCCAAGGCTGTGGACGCCTTGCGGTCCTGCTATACCGTGTCACAATAATAAAAGATAGGAAAAGAAAGAATTGATTGGAAACTATCCCCGCTTTGATATGAACCGCAAGCCCAACCGGCAATGGCATATTCTGCGGCCCATCACCTGGCTGGTCAGCCTGCCCAAGGCGCGCTCGCACCGCGCCAAAATCGACAAGTCCGGCCTGCCCGTGGGCTTAAAGCCGCCCTATTTCCTGCTGTGCAACCACAACTCGTTTATGGACTTTATGATCCTGACGCGCGCGATCTTCCCGCGCCGCGCGAATTATGTGGTCGCGATCGACGGGTATATCGGCATGGAGGGTCTGCTGCGCGCGGTGGGCGGGATCTGTATCCGCAAGTTTACGCGCAGCGTCTCGCTTGTGAAAAATATGCTGCACGCCCGCAACAACGGCGATATCGTCGCGCTGTTCCCCGAGGCGCGATACTCGCTCTGCGGCACCTCGGCCGTGCTGCCCGCGTCGCTGGGTAAGATGGTGCGTTTGATGAGCGTGCCGGTCGTGACCTATATCGCGCACGGACACCATGTCAACTCACCGTTCTGGCACGTCGGCAACCGCAAGGTACGCCCCATTGAGTCGGAGCTGAAACTGCTTTTTACGCAGGAGGAGACGCAGACCCTGCCCATCGACGAGATCAACGCGCGGCTGGAAGAGGCCTTTCGTTATGACGATTTTGCCTGGCAGAAGGAGCGCGGCGTGCGGATCGCCAACGAGGACCGCGCGGAGGGGCTGCACAAGGTCTTGTATCAGTGTCCGGCCTGTCGTGTCGAATATCGTATGAGTTCGAGCAAAAACACCCTGCGCTGTGAGGCCTGCGGAAAGGTTTGGGAGATGGACGAACTGGGTCAGCTTGCCGCCCAAACCGGCGAGACGGAGTTTTGCCATATCCCCGACTGGTACGAGTGGGAGCGGGTCAATGTGCGCGCAGAGGTGCGCGAGGGACGTTATGCATTCGAGGCCGAGGTGCGGATCGAGTCCCTGCCCAACGCGAAGGGTTTTATTGTCTTTCCCGAGCCCGGGCGGCTGCTGCACAACGGGGAGGGCTTTACGCTGTCCGGCGTCTGTCAGGGCGAGGCGTTTGTCCAGCATTGGCCCGTGGCCGCGCTGTATTCCTGCCATATTGAGTATGATTACAAAAAGCGCGGTGATTGCGTGGACTTAAATACGATTGATGACACCTTATATTTATTCCCGCAATGCGAAGCGTTTTCGGTCACCAAGATTGCGCTGGCGACCGAAGAACTGTACAATATGGAGATGGAGAAGGCGTGAACGCGGAACCCCTGCCGCAAAGAAAGAATATTCGGTTGAAGTGTTGGGATTACGCCACGGCGGGGTGTTATTTTGTTATGATATGCGTGAAGGACAAACGGTGCCTTTTCGGTCATGTTAATGTAGGGGCGGGGTCATCTGAGCAATATATCGTAGGGGCGGGGTTTGTGTGAAAAAAGAATAGGCAGGGAATAGGTAGATGCATACAAAATCCCAAGCCTACTGGACAGTAAGCGTAAAAAACTATGCGAGCTGCGAGTAGCCGAGGTGTGCAATAAAGAACTTGGAGCAGCCC
>WRCT01000101.1 GCA_009783775.1 Clostridiales bacterium
ATGATCGCGTGGCTGCTTAAAGAAGGATACACCATCATTACCGTGGGTGAATTGCTCCGCCTGCGCTGGGGTGAAATAGAACCGGGCAGGCAATACAACCGCGGCGCGCCAAGAAGATAAGCGCCCACGGGGTTCAACGTACTGTAACTGTAGGGAAATGCCTGTGTTTGCCCGGAAAAGCAGCAACTCAGGAGAGCCGCCCCTCTGTGTCATGTCATGCTGTCTTGACTGTCTTGAATGAACAAACCTTAAAACCAACTCAAGAATGACGCTGCGGCGGCTAACCCTGCATTTCTTGCCGCCCGGTCTGTCGCCAGTGCAGTGTATTTTTGGAGTTCCAACGCCTCCGCGCTGTTTTGCTCTAATACCCAACGATGAATCTGCTCATCACACAGCAGCGAACATTCCTTCCAACTGTCCGCCTGCCCGTTTCTGAGGTATTTAAGCATGGTTCGAATGGTAAGCGGCATTCTGTATTCAATGGGAATGCGCAGAAATGCGGTGCTTCCCCGCGCTAATTCTTCTACCGTTTTTAGCAGCAGCCCCCATTCAGCTTGTGAGCCTTTCATTCGCCTCTTAAAGTGTGAAAGCCTGAGGGCTTGTGTGATTGCTAGGATCGCGCCCGGTAGGATATAGAAAAGGCTGATGAGCACCTCTCTGCTCAGCGAGAATGCAAGAATAACGGCTAGAGCTATCCCCACCCAAAACCATGCGCTGGAAGAGTTTATTTTGCCCTGCAAGTAGTCCATATGTCTTTCTAAACCGGTGATTTTATTAAGCATATCATCAACCTGTGCGGCTTCGGGGTATGCTTTCTCCAACAAGCCATATAGGCTTGTTCTATCTAACGTTCCCAAATCGAATGTGCCTCCGGCAATCGACGCAGAAGAGCTTGACATATCCGTCTTCCTTCTCTTAACTGTTGCCCCGCAACTGTAACAGGCCATATCAGCCGGGTCTAATTGCGTCCCGCATTGCGCGCAAAACATTATTATTTATCCTCGCTTTTTTCTAATTTGCTTTGGGCACATAGGGGCGTGAACACATAGGGGCGTGAACACATAGGGACGGTCTGAAACCACTGAAAAAGAAGGCCTGTGGAACGAGCATTAAGCGAAAACGGGACTGAGCAAGATTTTGAAAATGGAATTTTGCCCGATTCCTGATTTCTTGGCCAAAAACAATAAAAACAAAGCGTTATTTTGTCTGTTTTCCTCTGCAATGGCGGCTATTCTCTTCAGGTTTACCGCAATTGCCGTCAGTTTGGCTTGAAATGACATGGACCGCAGGCCCCAACCTTTCGCTCGATCCATACCGTGAAACCTTTTCAACTCTCCATTCTTCCATTCGTGCGCAGCTCGCTTTTTGTACTTCTCCAAAAACTCCGGCTGTTTTTGACGTTGGCTGTGCTCATAGAATATAGGCGCTGTCAACGCCACGCGCAGCATTCGGGCCTTGCTTTTACTCTTTCCCATGCATCGCTCCCGGTGCGGACAATCTACGCATTGTTCTTTGGCAAATAAATACTCGTAGATTTCTTCCGGTTTTCCTCGCGCCATCCGCTTGGCTCGTTTTTTGGACATCGTGAAGTTCCCCATAAAACAGAACCACTGGTCACTGTCCTTGTTATATGCAAACAGTTCTTCGTCAATCTTGTACACGCTGGCACTTACAGGGATATAACTTTCCGCCTGCATTTTCTCGATTTTTTCCAGAATGTCTTTTCGAAAATAGGCTTTGTCCCCATATACCTCTTTGACCGTCATGCCGGATTGCAGCGTTCGATCCGCCAGCGTGCTGAAATCCTTGCCGTCTACATATTCCCCGCTGTGTACCGATACCGCCGTAATAATCCGCTCGTCTGTCGTCATGGCGTATTCTGTCTTGTATCCAAAAAACTGGCTGGTTTTGGACTTGCTGCCCACGCGTGCGTCTTTGTCCGCCAGGGAGCGGACGCCTTTTTGCAAAATGAACTTCTCATCGTCCAAAATCTCCCGCGCCTCCTGTATAGCGGCTTGGGTTTGGGACCCCGCCAAGGGAGCAGCCTGTTCTATGACTTCTTCTAAGTATTCCTTCATCACCGCCTTGGCCACTTTGTGGTCTTCTATCTGCTTGTAGTTGGGGATATCGGTATTGACCGTTTCGGGGACACCCTGCACATCCGTTTCCAGCCCCTTGAAAATCTGCTTCGCCAGATGTTTCATGAGTCGCTCGGGAATCTTTTTCGTGGCGTTCGCCTCCGAATGCGTGGTGTCAACGCTCAGACCTTCTCCCTTGATGATTCCCTTCTCTACGCATTGACGGACAATCTCGGTTATGATGTCATCTAGCTGCGTTTCCTCCAGCCTTTGCGTTCGAAACTTGGCCAGCAGACTGGGGTCAGGAAGCACGTCTTCCGGGTTCAGTCCCAAGAACCATAGATGTGCCAGATTATAGCTGGATTCTTCTATCACCCGAACATCCGAAAGGGTGTATAACTCCTGCAATAGAAGCAGTTTCATCATGAGTTCGGGCTCTTTTGCGGGGCGTCCGAGATTAACACAATAGTTCTTTGCCAACATCTCGTTGATAAAGCTGAAGTCTACGGCTCCCGCTATACGTCTGAGAAGGTGGTTCTGCGGTATCTTTTCAAACAGACTACCGTAAAAGCTCATTTGCTTTGCACCATACCGTAACATAGGGAATGTCTCGTTTCACTCGTTTGCCATATTATACCATATTTTGGCGTACTAGTCAAGGTGTAACTTGATTTTTAGACTTTTTCAGTGGTTTCGGACGGTCTCCCCATGCAATTCCTACACCGCCAAATACTGCTTGGCCAACTCCTCGGTCAACTCCGGCATCGCGCCCGCACAGACGACCTGGCCCTTTTGGATCATAATAAAGTGATCCGCCAGCTTTTTGGCAAACTTCAAGTTTTGCTCCACGATCACCGTGGAGATATGCATTTCTCTTGAGATGGTCAGCAGGATCTCCGCGATCTCCCCGACGATATTCGGCTGAATGCCCTCCGTCGGCTCGTCCAGCAACATCACCTTCGGCGCGGCCATCAGGCAGCGCGCGATCGCCAACTGCTGCTGCAACCCGCCCGAAAGCACGCCGCCCTTGCGCTCCAAATGCACGCGCAGGGAGGGGAAGTAGCCCAATACCGTATCAAGTTGCTTTGTATAGCTTAAGCCCTTATGCCCCAGCATACCCATCTCCAGATTCTCCCGCACGGTGAGGTTGCTGAGAATCTCGCGCCCCTGCGGCACATAACCCAGGCCCGCGCGCGAGCGTTGGAACGAGGGCATACGGCTGATGTTCACGCCGTCAAACTCGATCAGCCCGCTCTCCAAACGCAGGATACCGATCAGACTTTTCAGCAAAGTCGTCTTGCCGACGCCGTTGCGGCCCAGGATCGCCAGCCCCGACTGCGTGCCGATCTCGAACGAGACGCCCGTAATCACGCGGCTTTTGCCGTAGTTGACCATCAAATTCTCCGCTCTTAACATGAGGCCACCTCCTCGCCGTCGCCGCTCTTTAAGTAGACCTGCAGCACCTCGGGGTTCTTTTCGATCTCGGCGTAGGTGCCCTCCGCAAGCAGCGTGCCCTGGTGCATGACGGTCACGACGTTGGAAATTTGCTTGACAAACTCCATATCATGCTCGACGACAATGATCGTGTGATCGCCCGCGAACGCCTGGATCATGCGGCCCGTCTTGGCCGTTTCCTCGGCGGTCATGCCCGAGGTCGGCTCGTCGAGAATGATCAGCTTGGGATCCTGCGCGATGACCATGCCCATCTCCAGCCACTGCCGCTGCCCGTGCGAGAGCGAGCTGGCCATCACCTTGCGCTCGTGCGCCAGACCCGTCAGCTCTAAAATCTCCAGCACCCTGGCCTCAATCTCCGCCGTGCGGCGGAAGAACATGGTCTTGCCGATCGACGAATAACCGTGCAGCGCGACCTCGATATTCTGATAGGCCGTCATATTCTCAAACAGATTCGGCCCCTGGAACTTGCGCCCGATCCGATACTTGAGCGAAATTTCGCTGGGGCTCTTACCCGTGATGTCATGTCCGTCAAAGATCACCCGGCCCTTGGTCGGTTTGGTTTTGCCCGTAATCAAGTCCATCAGCGTCGTCTTACCCGCGCCGTTCGGCCCGATGATCACGCGCAGCTCGCCGTCATAGACGGTCAGGTTCATGTCCGCGATGGCCTGGAACTTATTAAAGTCCACATACATACCCTTGGCCTCTAAAATCGGTCGGCTCATGACAGCACCTCCCCATCCAGCGCGGCGTTTTTATGCCTGGCGTGCTGCCGCGCGTACTGCATTTCGATCAGCTTGCCGACCAGGCCCGACGGGATAAAGAACACCAGCAGCAGCACCACGATGCCCAGCACCAGCAGCCAGTAATCGGAGATCTTTTCCGAGAGCAGAAAGCCCGCCCAGTTGACGAAAATCGTACCGACGATTGCGCCCGTCAAATTGCCGCGCCCGCCGACCGCGACCCAGACGAGCAGCAGGGTCGAGAGCGTCACGCCGACCTCAAGCGGCGTGATAATGCGCACCGTCGGGATATAGAGCACGCCCGCCAGTCCGGCCAGCATACCCGATATGACATAGACGGCGGTCTTAAACCGGTTGGGCCGATAGCCCAAAAACGTCAGCCGCGGCTCGTTCTCGCGGATCGCCTGCAGCACCGCGCCGAAACGGGAACTGATCAGCCAAAGACAGAAGACATATACGAGCAGCACGACCCCCAGCAGAATGTAATAAAAGCCCATACGCGGAATCGCCCCGCTGCCCAAAATGGAACGCGGCAGGCCGCCCAACCCGCTGCTGCCGTTTAATAAGACCTGCTGTCCGTCCAAAAAGGTTTGAAAAATTTGCGCCAGCGCCAGCGTGATGAGAGAGAAGAACACGCCCTTTACCTTGCTGGAGAAGATAAAGATACCCAGGATCCACGCGATAAGGCCAGGCACGGCAAGCGCCAGCACAAAAGCGATCGCGGGACTCAATAGCGGCGTTAAGACCGCCGGAATCCGGGTATATCCCGCGCCCTGCATATGCCAGGGCAGGCCCTTGATCAGCGTATAGGACAGGGCGACGATATAACCGCCCGTGCCGAACAGCACGGCGTGCCCGAAACTCATCAGACCCGTGAACCCCCACAGCAGATCAATCGAGAGCGCGAACACGATATAGACGAGCACGCGGCACATCTGGTCCACGCGAAACTCGGTGACAAAGAGCGGGAACAAAATCAGCGCGAGAAAGACTGCGATGTCGATATAACGGTTGACGGGCAGTTTTTTTATTTTCAACAAATCTTTCATCATCTGCGCTCCTTTGTAAACAGGCCCTCCGGCTTGAACCGAATCAATATGATGATGAGAAGGAAGACCAAAACTTTTGCGATTACGTCATTCCAGTAACCGCCGATAAAGGTGAGTGACTCGCCGATCAAGACCGACGAAAGTGCAGTGCCGAAGATGGAGTCGATGCCGCCGACCACCACGTTCAAAAACGACTCGGTCAAAAACTGCACGCCCATGGCAAAGGTCACCGTGCTGCGCGGCGCCAGCACCGCGCCGGCCAGTCCCGCCAAACCGGTCCCGTAGGTGAAGGTGACCATATCGACCCGCTGCGTATTGATGCCCAAACAGTCGGTCATCGCGCGGTTTTCGGTCACCGCGCGGATCTGCTTGCCGATCTTGGTCTTGTGCAGCAACAGCCAGGTCAAAAGCAGCACCAGCAGCGCGACCGAAATGATTACCAGATTGTAATAGGGCACGCGCATATTACCCAGCATCAGCGTGCCGTTTAGGGGGATATTCACGTTCTGCGAGCGCGGTCCGGCGATCAAACGCACGCCCTGCTGAATGATCAGCGAGAACGCGAAGGTCGCCAGCAAGGTCTCCGCCAGTTTGCCGTACAGCCGCCGGATGATCAAACCGATGATCAGCCCCAGCAGACCCGAGACGAAAAATCCGCCGAAGACCGCAAGGATATAGGGCAGCTTTAAGACCGTACTGACATAATAGGAAACATAAGCGCCGACCATGATCAGCTCGCCGTGCGCCAGATTGACGATCTTCATATGCCCCATAATAATCACGAGCCCGATCGCCATCAAAAACAGCACCGCCGCGTAATTGACACCGTTTGTAAGCAGCTGTAAAAACATAGAAATACCCCGATGAGAATTTTTATAAAGAATTCGGGGCACGTGTGTGCCCCGAATTGCAAGAGATTTTTGTTACGGTTTTGGCTGAATCATCTCCGGTGACGTAAAGACCACCTCGAATTGCAGGTTTGCGTCTACCTTCGCGATACGGCCATAGCACCAGACATGATGGTTCAATAAGTCGATCTTGATCTTACCCTGCGGCGCGTCCATCTCCAGCCCCGCGAACGCGGCGATGATGCTCTCGGTGGAGTAGTCCTCCGCCTTTTCAAGCGCCATTGCCAGGAACTTGACGGCGTTGTAGGAGGACTCGCCGACCGCCGTCACGTCGCGGTTGCCGAACTTCTTCTCATAATCGTCCACGAACTTTTTGTTGGCCGGCGTGTCGATCGTGTTGAAGTAGTTAAAGCAGGAGTAATGGCCGATGGCCGCGTCGCCGATGGCG
>WRCT01000102.1 GCA_009783775.1 Clostridiales bacterium
GCGACCATGTGGAGATCGGCGCGAACGCGGTGCTCAACCCGGGCACGGTGATCGGCCGGAACAGCAGCGTCTACCCCGTCTCCTGCGTGCGCGGCGTCGTGCCGGAAGGCAGTATTTATAAGAGCGGGGGAGAGATTTTTCCAAAAAGAGTGGAGTGTTGAGAGTTAAGAGTTGAGCGAAGGTATGCCCTGCGGGCATGATTAGATGGGTTTTTTATAACCATTAAGATTAAACTGCGTCAGCAGTTTTTTCCTTTGCTCCACTCTCCACTCTTCACTCTACACTCTCTTCAGTCCGTTCCCCGGCACATAGACGGACAGCTCGCTGACATACTGCGCCCGGGTTTTCCACACGCAGCGGCAGCGGCAGCAGCGCACCACATAGGCGCTGTCGGATTGGTACACAACGATCCAGTTCTCAATATCTTTTTGGGTACAAATACATTTTTTATATTTTGTCATAATATGTGGTTTGACTATAACACAAGGATGTTTTGTTGTGCGAAACAGGGGAACGAGAGGTCGTTTTTGGGGAACGAACGGTAGTTTCAGCCCGTTATATTTAAGTCAAGCACAATTTTCGCGGTGAAAATCCGGTTCTCGCAGGACAGGCTCAGATCGCCCGCGTAGGGTTTGATCGCGTTTTGAATCGACAGCAAGCCGATGCCGTGATTCTCTTTGTCGCTTTTTGTCGTGGGCAGCGTGTTGCCGAAAACGGGCACGTTCTCTTTCACCGGATTTGTCAAAAAAAGAAACAAAAACCCGTTGCTGATATGCGATGAAACGGATACGGTTTTGCTTTCGTCCGCCGGCAATTGCCGGCAGGCTTCCAGCGCGTTATCCAGCGCGTTGCCGAGGATAATGCAGATGTCCATGGGGGAGATACCCTTCGGCGGAATCAGCCCGTCAAAGTTGATTTGAATATTGTGGGCCTGCGCCGTGTTTTGCTTGTCGGAGAGCAGGGCGTCGGCGATTTCATTGCCGGTCTCATAGAGCAAGTATGCACCGTAAGGCGGGGTATGCCAGTCCTCCAAAAAACGCAGCGCGCCCTTGGTATCACTGCTTTTCAGGAATCTTGATATCCCCACCGTGAGATGATCAAAATCATGCTTGAATCGGCGCAGATTTTCATTCGCCTGCCGGATCAGCTCATACCGTTTGATCTGCGCCTGCATCTGCCCGTCTGCCTGCAAAAGCGCGGACTTGTAGCCGGTGTTCAACGTATGGCTCACAATAATCAAGGGCCACATCACGCCGATCAAGATAGCGGTCGCCACCATGGTCACAACAAACAGGGCGATCGTCCGCGTCTTCATATACGCGGGCGGCAGTTCCACGAAGAAGGCGGAGATGCAATACACCAGCAGGGTGCTGACCCCAATGGATACAAGAAGCATAACCTTCAGCCTTAAGGGTATGGCATTCATATATTGTTTCACCTTATGCGAAACAGATTTGGAAGAGACCGGAATACAAATCGTGAGCAGGATTATCTGTATGGCAATTGCCACATAGATGAGGGCCCGTTCATCAGAGGTAAAGATTCGGGTGACCCAGGAAAAGGAGGCCGCCAGTACGCTGGATACGCCCCAATACAAAAGGGCGAAGTAAGCAAGTCTGCCCTTTTTCACATTCTGAACTGTAAATATGGGGACACAATAAGCCAGCAATGTTCCGCACGCGATGAGTATATCCACGAAATAAGAGTCATAAAACTGAGGCAGAATCATGCAAGGCAGTAGCAAAAGAAAGGAAAATGCCGCTCTGCCGACGCGAAACTTTCCTCCAAGGATTCGGGTGAAAATCAACTGGATATTCACCCAAGAGATTAAAATTTCAACCCAGGCTATCTTTTCCATTTCTACTGTGTCCCCGTCATTTTACTTACAAATATACCGCTCGTTCCCCAAAAACGACCTTTTGTTCCCCAAGTTGTGACAACTCCCGCCCATTTGTCTACCTTGTAAATCAGAGAGCGGAGGCGAAGGGAGGGAGCGGCGTGAATCTTTTTTACTTGATTTGGAAATGGTTTAAGTAAGCGGCTTAAATCCATTGTCCAGAACGGCTTGTCGTACCGGAGACAGGCCGTTTTTTTAACTGTCAACTGTCCCCAGTCAACTGTCCACTGCCTTGGCGTCCCTTGTCTCCATCCGAAAGGGATTGCTTCGCTGGGCGTACTCCCGAAAGGCAATGCGAAACGCAGGGAAGAAACGGCGGCTTACGGGAACTGTCTCCCCGTTTTTCATCAGAATCTTCTCGTTGTCATAACTTGCGACATAATTAAAATTGATAATAAATGCGCGGTTCACCTTGTAGAAATGGTTTTCGGGCAGCCAGTCGCTGATGACGGACATCGTCTTGGCGCAATAGAGCTGCTTGTCCTGCAGGTGCACCCGACAGCGTTTGCGCAGGGCCTCTAAAAACACAATGTCTCCGGTGTCCACCTGCTTTACCTCGCCCTCGTGGCGCAGCAGAATGGGATAGTCGTTCCCATACCGGCGAAAATAATCGTCCAGTGCGGCATGGATCTTGGCCGCGTCAAGCGGTTTTTCGAAAAAGCGGAAGGTATTGACTTCAAAAGCCTCATAAACAAACTGCGGATAGTTCGTCATGAAGATTATGGTGCAGGCGGCGTTTCTGACGCGCAGCTCCCTTGCCGCGTGCAGGCCGTCCACCCCGCCCATTTTATAATCCAGAAAGACCATGTCGTACGCGGCGTCGGACTGCAAAAAATCCTCGCCGCTGTTGAACTCGTCAATGACCATTTCAAATCGGTGCGTGTTCGCGTATTGATAAATGATCGGCTTAAGTGCACAAAGCAAGCCTTTGTCGTTGTCACACAACGCCAATCTCATACGGATACCCCTTCTTTTTGGATATCAGGTCCAAGTACATATCCGGGCTCAAGGCTTTGCATTCCCCCGGACCGGAAAAGCAATAAACCAAGTCGTTTTGATAGCTGTACACGCAGTTGTCGCTGATGATGAGCTGGTCGAGCACGCCGAAGCCCAGTTTCTCCGCCGCGGCGTAAAACTGTGTGAAGGTCTCCGTATCGGCGGGGGAGGGCAGGGCGTTTTGGGAGGGGTGATTGTGCGTTAGAATAACGGCGTGCGCGCGAGAAAGCAGCGCGCTTTCCAGCACGCGGCGGGTGTCGAGCGGCACGTCCGTGAGCGAACCGACGGAAACGACGGTGGAATGGCGCACCCTGTACCTGGCGTCCAGGCAGATTAAGCGCAGGGTCTCATAGTGATCGGACAGGGAGGAATACAGCGCGTAGCGGCAGGCGTCCTGCGGGTTTGACAAAATGGCCTTGCCGCCCGTTTTGTCCGAAAAACGCTGGAGCAATACGCGTTGATTGATTTCGAAAATAAGATGCAAAAAACAGGCCGCCGACGGGCCGATCCCTTTGATACGTTGCAGTTCCTGCGGGCTGGCCAGGAAGACATTCTCCAAAGAACCGAAGGCGCGCATACATTCGCGCGCCGCCGGTTTCACATCACTTCGGGGGATGGCATAGGTTAAGAGCAACTCAAGCACGACATGGTCTGCCATGCCCAGGATCCCATTCTCCAAATAAGACTCCCGCAAACGCTCCCTATGCCCCGATGCGTTCATTTCATCCAATTATCCCTTTTATTATTCTTTTGGGGGAGGGCGGGGGCCTGCTCCCGCCGTTCCTTACGAATCCAGCTGCCTGGCCAGATAAAGCGCGGCCGTCTTAAGCGCCAGCGTTTCGGCCTCGCCCATGACGGGCGCGGTCTCTAAAGAGGCCATCAGCACCGCGCCGGCGACGTCGCCGTTGAGCAGGATCGGCACGGCGATCTGCTGCATGAAAAAGACGTCTTGTCCCTGCGCGACGGGGATCAATGCGCCCTCGCCGTTTGCGCTGTCCAAGTCCTGCTTTGTCAACAGCCACGCGTCAAAGTTTTGCGACAGCCGTTTGTCGGCCAGCGCCTTTTTGGCCGGTCCGGCGGCGGCGATCACGTGCTCCATGTCGCAGATGACGGCGGTGTGCCCGAAGGTGCCGGACAAGGCGCTCGCGTACTCGGCGGCAAACGCGGACAGCTCCGCGATGGGCGAATACTTCTTCAGGATGATTTCTCCACTCCCACTCGTGAAAATTTCAAGCGAATCGTTTTCACGGATGCGGAGGGTGCGGCGGATTTCCTTGGGCACAACGATGCGGCCCAATTCGTCAATTCTTCTTACAATACCGGTTGCTTTCATGTTTGACTCCTTTTTTTTGTACCTTTCTATTCTTTGCCACTTGTGGGCAAATATTCATTCCCCCCATATAATAAAAACATATCAAATCCCCAGGGTCAAGGGGTTTTGCTATTATTTAGAAATTTTGTTGAATTCTGTTTGAAATTCCGGCGGAAACTTGACACCCGTATGCCGCGAAGGGTATAATTTGTTTAATTTAATATACTTTAAGGAAACGAATAAGGAGATCTAGTATGAAAAAAATACTCGCGTTGCTTTTGACGCTGGTTATGATCCTGTCCCTCGTGCCGATCACAATGGGCGAAGAAAAAACCGAATACACCTTTGTCGCGCCGCACATCCTCTCCGGTGAGTATATGGTGGAAAAAGGCGGCAAGTCCTATGTCGCCTATCAGGTGAAGATTGAGGGATTCGATCCGGTCACAACCAATTTCGCGTCATTTCAAATTAATCTGCAGTTTGACAATACGAAGCTGAAGGTCAACACCGAGCTAGTCTATGATTCTGAGTTAGGGGAGATGGTGACCGCATGGATGATCTATCCCAACTTTACCCCCATCAATAATGAAAACATCCACAACAATGTGGTGGTGGTCGCGGGGGACTCCGGTTTCAGTCGGGTTCTGGTCGCGGGAGCTTTCGACAGGGTAGCGATTCCATTGGCCGAACCGGCAGGCGCGGGCGCTGACGTACTGCTTACAATCTACTTTGAGATTTTGGGCGATCCTGAAGAGGGAACCGTAATCCCACTCACCTTTACCAAGACAGAAATGACTGTGGTGGGTCCGGCGCCAACTCTCCCTGATATTGATACAAACACCTACACCGTCGACAGCACAAACGGCTCCATCACCATTGGCGAAAAGCCCTGCGAGCATAAGAACGACGATGTGGACGGTTACCTTGCGCCTACCTGCACGGCGGACGGCTATGAGGGCGACCTGATCTGTCTCGACTGCGAGGAGGTTCTCCTGGAGGGCGAGCCAATTCCCAAGCTGGGCCACAACCACCCCGCCTCGGACGACAATAAAGCCGCGACCTGCACGGCCGCCGGCCTGACAGGCAAAACAGATCCTTGTACCCGCTGCGAAGAGCCCGGCGCGGCAGGGACCGTGCTGCCTGCGCTTGGCCACAACCATCTCGCCTCGGCCGACAACAAGGCCGCGACCTGCACGGCCGCCGGCCTGACGGGCAAAACAGACCCCTGCACCCGCTGCAGCGCACTCGGCGTGGCAGGGACCGTGCTGCCTGCGCTCGGCCACAATCACCCCGCCTCGGACGACAACAAGGCCGCGACCTGCACGGCCGCCGGCCTGACAGGCAAAACAGATCCTTGCACCCGCTGCGAAGAGTCCGGCGCGGCAGGGACCGTGCTGGCGGCCGCCGGCCACAGCTGGGGCGAAGGCGCGGACGCGAACGGCTGGGTCGTTATCACACCGGCCAAATGCGGCATAGTGGGCGAAAAAGCGAGAGCTTGCGCGAATTGCGATGTGGACGATGTGGCCTCGGCGGAGATTCCGGCCATCATTGACTGCGGCAACGGCGATGAATGCGACGACTGTGACGGCGAATTCTGCGACTGTCCCTGCTGTATCCTTTGGGGCGACGCGAACAACGACGGTCTGGTCAATGCCGCCGACGCGGCGGCTATTCTGCGGCATTTGGTGCAACTCACCCAACTGTCGGAGAAGGGCGAGAGACAGGCCAAGGTCATGGGCAACGCGACGTTCTCCGCCGCCGACGCGGCCAAGATCCTGCGTTTCCTCGTCCAACTCGTCACCGATATCAAACCCCCGCGCGCGTAGGGCGCGACGACCCGGCGCGCCATTGGAACCCCTGATTAAATCTTTCGCCGGGTAGATTGGCTATTGGAATAGCCCCGCTTTGGAGCTTTTGCAGACCGGCTATCCCACTTCACGATTTAATCAGTGGACCCCATAAACTGTAGGGCGGGGGCTTGCCCCCGCCGCTTTTTTTTGTGGCCTGCGGTTAAAACCTCCCGCGTGAGCGTTTCCGGAGACCGGAATCTGGAATCTGAAATCTGGAATCCGATGCGCAATCTCCATAATTTAGCTTGCATTTTTTTAGAAAATGGGATAGGATAACAATGATTTTTTATAATGGAGGAATATCGACATGGCAATCAAAGTAGGAATCAACGGATTCGGCAGAATCGGCCGCCTCGTTATGCGCGCGGCAGCAAACAACCCCAACATCGAGATCGTGGGCATCAACGACCCCTTCATCGACCTAGACTACATGGTGTACATGCTGCGCTATGACACCGTGCACGGCCGGTTCAAGGGCGAA
>WRCT01000103.1 GCA_009783775.1 Clostridiales bacterium
AATGGGGCCCACTGATTAAATCGTGAGGGGGAATAGCCGGCCTGCCAAAAGCTCCTATGTTGGGACCATTCTGATGGCCAATCTACCCGGCGAACGATTTAATCAGGGGTTCCAATGACGCTGTGTGGGGTCTGTGTCATTGGAATCGCTGATTCACGCAATTCCCGCGTAGGGGCGGCTATTAGCCGCCCGCGAAACCGCCTGTTTACGCACGTTATGCGGGCGATTGATCCGGGCCCCGACCCTGCCACCCAGAATACGGTCTGGGTGCTGGGTTGGGTGGTGCATCGCCCCTACGCGAACGGGTACTTAATCAGCGATTCCCATTGCGAGGAGCACACAGGAAACAAATACAAGAAGGAAACACGACGAGGCAATCCAGTCTCCCAAGAAACATGAAAAACGGCGGGAGTTTGCTCCCGCCGCATTTTGCGTCTTTCGCGTTTTTCGCGGTTTAACAATAGCCGTATCTTATACTACTCAGCCGCAGCCTCCGGCTCAGCCACCGGTTCAATTACAGGCTCCGCCGCGTCCTTGCCCAAAAAGCTCGGCAGCTGCATACCCGCCATATTGAACATCTCGTTCATGGGCGGGATGGATTTCATCAGTCCCGACAGAAACCCCGCCGTGGAGCTTTTGCCGTCACCCGCGGACGGATTATCCCAGACCGTGACCTTGTCAATCTTGATGTTCGAGATCGCGTCGACCTGGATCCGCATGAGCGCCTCCATCTTGTCGGCCAGCATGAGCCGCAGCGCGTCGGTCGGGTCCCCGCCCGCGGCGGCCACGATCTCCGCAAAGCCCTGGGCCTGCTTGGTCAAGACCTCCTGCACGCCGCGCGCCTGCGCCTCCATCTGCAGGTAGATCGCGTCCGCCTCGCCCTTGGCCTGGCGGCGCGTCCGCTCCGCGATGGCCTCCGCCTCGATCTCGGCCTGCCGTTTGCTGATCTCGGCCTTGACGATAACGTTCGCCTCGAGCGTCGCCTTCTCGCGCAGCGCGCGGGCGATTTCCGCCTCCTGCTCGGCCGCGTAGGCCTCTTCCAAAGCCTTGGCCTCCTGCACCTTTTCCGCCGCGATGGCAAGGCGCAGCGCCTCGGCCTGCCGCTCACGCAGGGTCGCGTTGGACTGCGCAATCTGCGCCTGGGCCGTGTTCTCGCCCGTGATGGCCACAGAGTCCGCGGTTGCGACCTCGATCCTCTGGTCACGCTCCGCGTTGGCCGCGCCGATCGAGCCGTCGCGCTCTTTCTCCGCCACGGACTTCTTCGCGTCGTTGATCGCCTTTGCGGCAGCCTCGCGGCCCAAAGCCACGATATAACCCGACTCGTCGGTGATGTCCGTCACGTTCACGTTGATCAGGCGCAGGCCGATCTTCTTCAGCTCGGTCTCCACATTGCCCGACACGGCCTCTAAAAACTTGTCGCGGTCCGTGTTGATCTCCTCGATGTCCATCGTGGCGATGATCAGACGCAGCTGGCCGAAGATGATATCGCGCGCCAGCTCCTGGATCTCGTTCAGGCGCAGGCCGAGCAGACGCTCCGCCGCGTTCTGCATGACGCCTTCCTCGGTCGAGATACCGACGGTGAACCGCGAGGGCACGTCGATACGGATGTTCTGCCGCGACAGCGCCTTGGTCAGATCGACCGAGATGGAGATCGGCGTCAGGTCCAAAAACTTGAACGCCTGCACCACGGGCCAGATGAACGACGCGCCGCCGTGAATGCATTTCGCGGATCGGTTGCTGCCGTCCTTGTTCGTGCCCACCTTGCCGTAGATGACCATGATCTTGTCGGACGGGCATTTCTTATACCGCGACAGGAAAATGAGCATCAGGGAAAAGAGCAGAATGGCCCCTACAATGTACAGCATAATGGTTGATGGCATTTCCTTTTACCTCCTTGTTTTTAATAGACCTGTGTTTTTTAATAGACCTGTCCGCTAACCGCCTTTCCTTACAACGTCATTGCGGGCTTGACCCGCAATCTCAAATCGAGAAAGATTGCGGGTCAAGCCCGCAATGACGGTTAGTGGACAGGTTTACAATCTACTTTTGGGGTATCACACAAACGATGTTCTGACTGCCGACCGACACCACGGTGACACTGCTGCCCGTCTTGAGCGGCGTGTCCGAATCGGTCACCGCCTCCACCTCGGAGAATCTTCCGTCCACCACGAGCGTCACCTTGCCGACGCCCGACCGGTTCGCGGGAATGGGGATATACACCGTGCCGCTTTTGCCGACCGCGTTGCCGATGTTTTGGTTGCCGGTCTGCTGCAGTTTCAGCATGGCCCGCATGAGCCAGGCCATTATGATCATCGCGGCCAGGCCGGCCAGCGTGGCGAAGACCAGCGACAGGGAAGAGACCAGCCCGCCCTCGGACAGCGCCAGACCCAGCCAGCCGAAGACCGAGAAGAAAGCGACAAAGGCGCGCACGGAGAAGACCCGCAGCCCCGAATCGCGCGTGCCGTGGCTGTGCGTGTGACCGTGGCCGTGGCCGTGATCGCCGTCAAAATCGCCGTCCACGTCCGTATCCGTGTCAAAGTCCGTGTCGAAATCGGCGTCCGAATCTGCATCGAAATCCGCGTCCGCGTCGCCCTGCGCCAGCCCGAAAATGAGCATAACGGTCTGCAGCACCAGCAGCACCGTCGCCGGTATCGCCGTGCTCGCAAACACTTTTTGCAACAGGGACAAGCCCTCCCACCAAGCCGTCATAGTTCCTTCCCTCCTTTAACCTATTTCACCCAACAGTACGTCCGCCTGCTTTCTCAAGCGCGTCGCCGCGTATAAGATGAGCATAACCTTCAACACCGTCGCCACCCGCTGCCGCGCGCCGGGGTAGGGCTCTTGATAGTTTGCCAGCGCGGCTTGGGCGGCGATCTCCGGATCCCGACTGCCCTTGCCGATCGCGATCGCGTCCACAAAGGCGCAGTACAGGCCATAGCTGTCCATCAAATTGTCCCACTCTGCGTGGGCCAGCAAGCGCGCGACGCAGTCTAATTGCAGACTGTCCTTTAAGAAGTTAAACATCGCGATCCGGCAGAACTGCGCGCGCGAATACTTCTTGCCCACCGGGTGTTCCACAAACCCGCGTTTCACCCAGTTTTGCAGCACGTGGGCGGACAGTCCGGTCAGGCTCACCACCTGGGACAGTACCAGCCCCTCCGTCAAAAAGATCGGGCCGAGAATGCGTCCGGCCGCGTCCGGCCCGTCAAAGACCGCCTCAATCGTGGTGCCCGGTAAACATCTGATATCCATACAATCACCGCCAATGTCGTTATACAGACTATATCACACGGTCAAGTGACTGTCAATAGCGGATTTGTGATTTTTTATTTTTTTCTAACCACGAATGACACGAATGGCACGAATGCGCCTGCGGGCGGGTTTTTGTTTTGTCAAAATAAGTCCCCGCGTGAGCGGTTATTCGTGTTATTCGTGTCATTCGTGGTTAAGAAACTCTCCGCCGCGCGGTCATTCACGGTTAACAAAAAGCCTCGTAATCCGCCACAAAGAACCGCTTGCCCTTTTGAATCACGCGGTGGCCCTCCGTTTCCAAAAGCTGCTTTTGCAACTCTATGCCGCCCGGGTACTTCTCATTCAGCTCGCCCCTGGCTTTCAATGTCCGCCACCAGGGGATCTTATCGCTCTCCCGCTCCTCGCTGGCGTGGGCGCAGATATTGGTAAAAATGCCGCAGGTCAACGGACAGGTCACATCCGCGCCCGCCTGCGCCGCCAAGGCCGCGCGCATACGGTCCGTGGTGTTCAAGCGGCCCTTGGGGACGCCCGCCATAATCTCGTTGTATTGCATGGGCGCGGCAACCAAGAGTTTCGCCCCGCCCCAGCGCGCCACGGCCTCCGGCTTGCCGGAAAGATCCTCAATGCACGGCAACCCGCCCGGGCTGTTCAGCTTTTCATTGTATGTCTTTTTTGCCATAATGTCCTCCCTCAATCCGGAATATAGTCTACAATATCGCCGATATTGCACCCCAGCGCCCGACAGATCTTTTGCAGCACTTCCATCGACACGGATTCGTTTTTGCCCAGCTTGGCCAGGGTATTGGGGCCGAGCTTGCACAATGCCTTTAAGTCTGTTTTTTTCAGATCCTTTTCGATCAACACAATCCAAAGTTTCTTATAAGAAATCGCCATATAGTACCTCCCAAAACCAATCCTATTATAACATGGAGAAACAATTGATACTACTAAAAATATTTCATGTATCCGTATTCAAATATTAGGTATTGACAGGAGTATCACATTTGGTATAATTGATATCGAAATGAGTACCATCAGTACTATTTTGAATACTTACAGGGGAGAGATGATTATATGAACAATATTTTGGAGGACCTGTATTTCGGCAATATCAACCCGAATGAAAACACATGGACGCGGGATTCGGAGTATTTACAGTTTGGCAAGGTATCGGTGGAGGCGGAGCGGGCGCTTGCCGATCGGTTAGAGGGGGAAACCAAAAAGCAATTCGATAGGTTTGTCGACGCGACCGGACATATGCACGCCATCGAGGCGAGCCTGCGCTTTGCCGAGGGGTTTCGGCTCGGCGCAAAAATCATGCTGGCCGTGCTGGCGGAGGAGCGGGAAGTGTGAATGTCATCAATGTCAAGTTGCCTTGGGTTATGTAAGAATTAACACCTTGGGTTGTGTAAGAATTAACACCCTGGGTTGTGAAGAATTAACACCTTGGGTTGTGTAAGAATTAAGAAAGAAAAAATGACGCTTATGTTACTGCGATACTGGATTGCTTCGTCGTGCCACTCCGTTATGCAGCTCCTTTGTGCTCCTCGCAATGACAGTGGCCCAATCCCCAACGTCATTGCGAGGAGCCGGAAGTCGATAATGATTGAGAGAAACACGACGAAGCAATCCAGTTACGGGGCAACTTGTGTCCCTGCACAGACACACACAACTACCACAACTACCACAACTACTCCCTGTTGCCGGGAATAGGGCCAAATGAGGGGTGAGGAATGAGGGATAATTTAATGGGGAGTGAGGCATGGGGAGTGAGGCATGAGGAGTGAGGGGTGAGGAATGAAGGAAGGAAATCTTTGCAGATTTTCAACAATTATTGGCTAACAATCGAAAATTTGCACAGCAAATTATCATCCATTCCTCATTCCTCATTCCTCATGCCTCATTCCTCACCCCTCCCCCCTCATTACGCATACCTGTTATAGTAGTTGTGGTAGTTGTGGTTGTGTGTAATAAACCACATGACACAATCGAGCTTGCAAGTCAGGCAAACGCGAAAAATCCATTTACAAACGGCTTGTTTTCCATTATTATGAATAAGCAAGTTAATGTCAAAAGGAGAAATGTGTCATGAACCAAACCACAAAAGACCTGTGCCTACGGCGCAGCATTCGCGCCTACCAGGACAAGCAAGTCCCCAAGGACGTTCTGGAAACCGTATTGGAGGCCGGCATTTACGCGCCCTCGGGCAGCGGGCGGCAGCCCCTGCGCCTGGTGGTCGTGCAGGACAAGGCCCTGCTGGGGGAGCTTTCCAAAATGAACGCGGCCGTGATGGGCAAGGACACAGACCCCTTCTACGGCGCGCCTACGGCCGTGCTCGTGTTCGCGGACAAGAACATCAGCACCTACTTCGCGGACGGCTCGCTGGTCATGGGCAATCTCTTTAACGCGGCTTTTGCCGAGGGGCTGGGCTCCTGCTGGATCAATCGCGGCAAGGAGATGTTCCAGACCGATGAGGGCAAAGCCCTTATGGCAGGCTGGGGCGTCGGGGACAGCTTTGAAGGCATTGGGATCTGCATTTTGGGCTACGCCGCCTGCGACCTGCCCGAGGCCGCGCCGCGCAAAGAGGGACTGATCATCTGGGCCTAACGGCTGACGCCAGACGCCAGATTCCAGATGCCAGATTCCAGATACCAGGAAAAGTAGGGCGGGGGCTGATTATCTGGGCCCGATGGCAGATGTAGGGCGGGGGCTTGCTCCCGCCGCGTAGGGGCGATTATCAATCGCCCGCCGCAGCAGTCAAAACGTAGGGTGGGGACCCCGAGCTCCCGCCGCATAAAGGAGGAAAACGATGAAAAGAAAATCTCAAACCCGCGCATGGATATGCGCATTGCTCGCGGCGGCGCTGCTGCTCTCGCTCGGCGCCTGCGGCAAAAAGGAAGACCGTGTCTTCGGGTCCGAAGAACTGGGCGTGCAACTCAACGCGGACGGCACCTTCACCGCCAACCTGTACCACAATGACGTCAAAATCGGAACGTACACGGAGGAAAAGGAGTCCAATGGCGTGGTCATTGTCGCCTTTGTGGTCGACGGCGAGGAGACGCTCGGCACGATCGTGGGCAATGTGCTGACGATTCCCGAGCAGTGGCGCGACGCCCACGGCCACAGCAGCAAGTTTCCGCTGCAGTAGGGGCGAACTGCGATAGACAAACTACAAACTACAATGTACAAACTACAATGGAGGAGTGCCGCTCTCGGCGGCACATTTGAGGGGCCTCTTGAACCCATCATTCAGAGAAAAAGCCGCCAATCCACCC
>WRCT01000104.1 GCA_009783775.1 Clostridiales bacterium
CTCAACATCACTAAATGATAACTGCTTTTTCATGCATTCATTATACCATTTTTCGCCCCCGTTCTCAAGACTTAATCAGCGGTTCCAATGACATCGGTCCGTCATTGGAACCCTTGATTAAATCGTTCGCCGGGTAGGTTGGCTATCAGAATGGTCCCAACATAGGAGCTCTTGGCAGGCCGACTATTCCTCCTCGCGATTTAATCAGTGGGCCCCATTGCGAGGAGCGGGGAACAACATGATTGGGAAAGTTACACGACGAAGCAATCCAGCATTCATGCAACTCACGCGCAGTTACCATAATTTATTACCCGTTTCGCCGCGCTCACGGTCCGCCCAGCGCATGACGCCCATGCTCAAAAGCACAAAGACCAGCAGCACCAGCGACAGCGCGCTGCCCAGCTCCGGCAGGTTATAGAGCATGAACTTGTTGTAGATCAAATCGCCGTAGAGCATACCCGTCATCTTGCCGCCCAGCAGCTGCGAGATGGCAAAGGCGGTGATGGACGGCACAAACACCATCGTCGCGCCCGAGACAATGCCCGGCACGGACAGGGGCAGCACCACGCGCAGGAAACTCTGCCTCGGCGTGGCGCCCAGGTCCCGCGCCGCCTCGAGATAACTTTCGTCCATCTTCTGCAGCACGGTGTAGATGGGCAGGATCATAAAGGGCAAAAAGTTATAGACCATGCCCACCATCACGGCCCAGAGCGTGTTCAGCATACCGGGCGCAAAGCCGTCTAAAAGCACGCGCCAGGCGTAGGTGCGCAGCAGAAAGTTCATCCACATGGGCACGATAAAGAAGGTCGAGAGCATGGCCGCCACCGACTTGCGCATACGCGACAGAATAAACGCCACGGGAAAACCAAGCAACAGGCAAATGACTGTGGTCAGCAGCGCGACCAAAATGGAATAGCCCAGGATATTCAGGTTGTCCCACGAAAGCGCCTCGCCCATAAAGGAGAGCGTGACCCCGCCGTCCGTGCCCACGAAAGCATAGTAGACGATGAACAGCATGGGCGCGACAATAAAGCCCAGCATCCAGATGATGTACGGGTATGCGAATACTGACCTTTTCATGCCGGGCCTCCTTTCGTCAATGTACAATGTACAAATTACAAATTACAATGAAGGAAAAAACTGCGGAGCAGCTTTCTCAATAATTGTACATTGTACACTGTACATTGTACATTTCAATCACTCTTCCGCCTCGTTATGCGCCAAAAACAATTTGTCCGCGTCCACCAAAATCCCCACTTCCTCGCCGTCTTCGATAAAGTCCTCGGTAAAGGCGATCCAGTCGTTTTCCTCGCAGGCGACGGTGACTTCGTAGTGCGTGCCCAAAAAGATACTCGCTTTGGCAAAGCCGGTCAGTTTCGCGTCCTGCGGCGCGACGAGCTGCACGTCTGCGGGCGCGATCTGCACCAGCGCCTGCTCCTTGGTGGCAAAGCCGGTCGTGTTCACGCAGTCAAAGGCCACGTCGTCGATATAGACCTCGTTGTCCTCGGGATAGACCTCGCAGTCAAAGATATTGTTGCTGCGCGTCTTTTTCATGATGTGAATCGCGTCCTTGGGAATGCTGATCCCCACGGTGTCGCCCGCCTCGGCCGCGTCCGTGGAATGCACGACCCATTCATAGTCGCCCGCCGCGACCAGAATCTCATAGTGCACGCCCATGAACAGCACGGAGCGCACCTCGCCCGTGACCCGCGCGTTTGTCGGGGGCAAGAGCTTGATGTCCTCGGGCCGCACGACCGCGTCCACCTCCACGTTTTTGCCAAAGCCCGCGTCCACGCAGCGGTAGTTGATCCCGTTTAATCGCACCTTATAGTCGTCCAGCATAATGCCCGCGACGATATTGCTCTCGCCGATAAAGTCCGCCACAAAGACGTTCTTCGGCTCGTTGTAAATGTCGATCGGTCGCCCGATCTGCTGGATCACGCCGTCCTTTAAGACCACGACGGTGTCGCTCATCGTCAGCGCCTCCTCCTGGTCGTGCGTGACATAGATGAACGTAATGCCCAGTTGCTGCTGCATACGCTTGAGCTCGACCTGCATCTCCTGCCGCAGCTTGAGGTCCAACGCGCCCAGCGGCTCGTCCAGCAGCAGGACCTTGGGCTCGTTGATCAGCGCGCGCGCGATGGCCACGCGCTGCTGCTGCCCGCCGGACAGCTGCTCTACCCAGCGCTTGCCGTAGCCCTCCAGATTGACCAGCCGCAGCATGGCCTCGACCTTTTCCTCGATTTCGGCCTTGCCGCGCTTTTTGATTTTCAACCCAAACGCGATATTGTCCGCCACGTTCAGATGCGGGAACAAAGCGTACTTTTGAAAGACCGTGTTCACCTCGCGGCGGTAGGGCGGGATCTTGGCGATGTCCACGCCGTTCATCTCGATCGTGCCGGAGCTGGGCATTAAAAAACCCGCGATCAGGCGCAGCATGGTCGTCTTGCCGCAGCCGGACGGCCCCAGCAGCGTCAAAAACTCCCCGTCGTTGATGTATAGATTGATATCCTCCAGCGCCACATCACCGGCGTAGTCTTTGGATACGTTCTTTAAGATAATGAGTTTTTCCATTGTTACCTCCAGATTGCGAGTGGTCAGTGGTCAGTGGTCAGTGGTCAGATCGCTCACGCGGGTTTTTCTACGGCACACTGACCACTGACCACTGACCACTAAAAAGACGGCGGCGTGCAGACCCAAATCACCTTCGCTTCGGTTTTTCCCGTGTTGACAAGATAATGCACGCCCGTCGGGAGAAAGTAGAAACTGTCTCCCTTCTTCGCGCGGTAGCGGGTTTCGCCGTTGATCAGCGTGACGCCGCCCGCCAGGACATAACCGAACTCCTCGCCCTCGTGCGGGTCATTCGGGGCGGAGCTGCCGCCGGACGCCAGCGTGATCAAAATCGGCTCCAGCTCATTCTTCTGCGCGCTGGTGACCAGCCAGAGGATCGTATTGCCGCTTTCCTCGTCGATCTTCTCAAACATATCGTCTGCGGTAAAGACCACCTTTTCGTCCGTCTTTTGGTTGAAAAAGGTCGCGATATCGCTGCCTAAGGCCTCCAGAATATCCATCAGCGTGGCGATGGAGGGGGAGGTGATGTCGCGCTCCAGCTGCGAGATAAAGCCCTTGGTCAGCTCGGTGCGCGCCGCCAGCTCCTCCTGCGTTAAGCCCAACGCCAATCGCATTCTTTTTATGTTTTGCCCTATCTCCAAACGACACACTCCTTCTAAACTTTCTGTTTACATCTACTAAACAAAAAGCAAAATTATTGAACCATATTTTATGCGGCCTGTCAATCTTATTTTTGAGAAAACTACAATGTACAAACTACAAACTACAATTAAGGAAAAAAAGCCTTGCGGCTTTTTTTGAATGAGGGGCTCAAGCGCCCCATCCGATGTGCCGCCGAGAGCGGCACGCCTCAATTGTAGTTTGTACATTGTAGTTTATAGTTTACCCTTACGCGTCCGTCCAGCGGAAGGAATAGATGATCGACAGGTCTCCCGTGATTTCTGTCTGGTCCATGCGGTGATTTTCATCGGCGAACACCCCGTTGATATAGAAACCCCAAAACGCGCGGTCCTCCATAAAATTGACGGGAATGTCGTTAATCGAAGTGACGAGCACGCCAAAAGAGGTAAAGGTTCCTTCCATCAGCCCGACTTCCACCAGCGCCTGGGCGACGAAAACCTCGTTCGTATGAACCAGCCAGGAGGTCGTGGCTCCGTTTTTTTCAATAACATCCAATCGGAAACTGCGGATACCGCTGCCAATTTCGGTCACATTTGTCATATCCACGGTTGAGTTGGAGTTGTTATTGCTCTTGCTTCGGCTGCAGGCGGTTATGCCGACAAGCAACAGCAAGACGCATAAGAGAATGCAAAGGACACGTTGTTTCATCATTATATAGCTCCCTCAAAGAATGAAACCATTATAGCATATATCCTGTTTGCATGCAACATTAGAATATTACACTGCGGCGAGTATTATGATTTTGTAAATTATTTTTGATATTTTGATGAAAATTCACGAAATTCTTATTGATACGGAAAAAGAAACGTGCTACAATGCAAACGGGAATATATATTCTCGTTTATATTAAAATCTGGGTGAGCTATATACTTTTCCATTTTTACTATTTTTGGACCAATACGGCGGAGGACGTTGTAAATGAAACAGAGTATGAAAAAACTCCATGCAATCTGGGCGGACAAGCGCAGGGCAAAAACCTTGGGCACGGTACTGGCTTGCCTGACCGTATCTGTGGCGGCTATTGTGGCGATTTCGATTGCCCTGCCCGCGAAATCTCTGACGGGGGTACCCGTCTGCGGTTTTGAGACGCACGCGCATGAGGAGAGCTGCTACTCCGATGTATTGATTTGCGAAGGCGAAGGGAACCGCTTAAACTGCAAGGAGTCACTGCACGAGCACACGGACGCCTGCTTTGACGAGGGGCGTCTCCTTTGCGGACAGGCGGACTTCTTCGCGCACGCGCATGACGAGAACTGCTATGACGAAAACGATGTTCTGGTCTGTTCCTTGCCGGAGCATATACCGCACGCACACACGGCGGAATGTTATGACAACGCGACCGGCGCCCAAATCTGCGACAAGGAAGTCCTTGCCCTTCACACGCATTCGGCCGGCTGCTATGATCCGGCGGACAATCTGGTCTGCGCCGAAGTGGAAGTACTGGCGCATCAGCACAATGCAGACTGTTTTATTCACGTTCACACGGACGCCTGCTATGGCCCGGGACTTGTCTGTGGGTTTGCCGAGCACGCGCACACGGACGATTGTTATAAAGGGGAGGCCACTGTACCGGCTGCCGCTACGCTGTCGCTTGACGGAGACAGGCCCCTTGGCGACGAGCCCTTTATCACCAAGCCAGACGGTTATCCGGTCGACAGCGGCCAGTGCGGCGACGATGTCTTCTGGCAAGTGGTTTGGTACCGCTCGGACGACTATAACGGCAGACCGAATTACAAGGTCATCATCACCGGTACGGGCGATATGTGGGACTTCGTTTATGACCCCGACGCGTTCGACCTGGCGGACAGAATCGCCGGTTTGCCGGAGTATATCAAACTTTACGGCGAATATATCGAAGCCTTTTCTGTGGAAGGCAATGTCACGAGCATAGGCAATTACGCGTTTTACGGGCTCCGGCGGCTTCAGGGCCACTCCTATCACAGTTACCTCACGCCCAATGTCACGAGAATCGGCGACGGCGCGTTTGCCAATTGCGGCAATCTCGAAGGGTTCTCCTTCCACGAGGGCCTGGAAAGCATAGGCGATCGGGCGTTCCAAAACAGCTACATCTATTATTTCGCGGGCCAAAACCCCTGGGACCAGGATCCTTGGCTGCGTTTCCCCGCCACCTTGCAGACCATCGGCGAGGAAGCGTTCTTAAACTGCTACCTGAGCAATAACAATTGGTGGTCTTCGGAAGGCACGATTTGGATCGGCTATATTCTGCCGAATGTGCAGACGATCGGCGCGCGCGCCTTTGCGGGCACCAATCTGTACAATGTCACGTACCCCGCAACCGCGGTGTTAATGGGCGGCGAGGCAAGTGTTTTTGAGGGCACGCCCTACTTAACGGGCAATATGCCCAGTGGCGGGGATTATGAACCGGGCGACGTTCTGGCCTCCGGCACCACGGGAGATTGTGACTGGGTAGTCTCGGTTGGCACGACCGTGCATCCGTACTTTGGGAGATACCCCGTCATTCTCACGATTTCAGGCGACGGCGCCATGGCCAACTACGGCGGGGGTATGCCCCTTCTCGACCTCCTGATCATGCAGGAGGCGCAGGGTGAGATGGCCTTGCTGCCCTATCTGCCGCCGTGGATGGACCTCACCGGCAGCAGCTATAACGTGGACCTCGTTGTCGTGGAAGAGGGCGTTACGCATATTGGTGACTATGCCTTTATCGTCGGCCCGCGGCACGTCACCCTGCCCTCTTCGCTGACCTCGATTGGAACGTATGCGCTGTTCAGCGCAGAGCTGGATTTGGAAGAATTTGTCATACCGGAGGGCGTTACACACATTTCAGAGGGCGCGTTTGCTTTCACCCGTTTCTATCGGGGGCTGAAACTGCCGGAGACTCTCATCCACATTGGCGACTACGCCTTCTCCGGCGGGCGAATTGATGAGAGTTTTGCATTCCCCGATTCGTTGGCATACATCGGAAAAGGCGCCTTCATGCTGACCGAGTTCAACGGGGGCTCGGGCATGGACCTTACGATACCCGGCGGCTGTGTGATCGGCGACGGCGGCACCATGACGATGTACCTCTGGGAAGCGATACTGAATGAAAAGATGGGCGAGCCCGGGTTCTCCCTGCCCCTTACGTTGGAGAAGGGCAGTCTGGGCGCCGTCACGTGGGAACTTGTCCTTGCCGATCTTGACGGGGGCGGCCCCGTCGTTGAGCTGCGGTTTTCGGGCAGCGGGCCCATACCGGCCATCCCCAATATTTCCGATGTCTTCAATTCCAATA
>WRCT01000105.1 GCA_009783775.1 Clostridiales bacterium
GATAAAAAAGCAAGGCAAGCGGACGGATTTAACTTCTACCCAAGTTGGGCAGAAGTCATGGAGCGTTAATCAGGTTGCAGAAAAAGTCGGCGACAGCCGCAATCAGATTCAGCGATATATCCGCCTCATGGAGCTGATTCCACCGCTGCTAAATCTGGTGGACGAAAAGCTGATTGCGTTTAATCCGGCTGTCGAAATATCCTACCTGCCGAAAAAGGAGCAGGAAGCGCTGCTCACCACTATGCAGAGCGAGGACAGAACGCCAAGCCTTTCGCAATGCCAACGCCTGAGAAAACTATCCGCCGAGGGTCGGCTTGACATGGATGCCATCTTCACCATCATGACCGAAGAAAAGGGCAACCAGAAGGAACAGGTTAAATTTGGAATAGACGACCTCCGCCAGTTCTTCCCGAAGGACTATGACCCACAGCGGATGCAGAAAACCATTATAAAACTGCTTGAAGAATGGCAGCGGAAACGCCAACGCCAGCGTGAGGAGCAGAGCCGTGGCGCACGATAGCTTTTCCCTCGGATAGTAACAAAAAACACCTCCCGCTGTTTGCTTTTCGGCGGGTTATTTTTACAGGAAGGAATGTGATAGATGAACAATTTTGACCAAGAATTGCAGGCGGCAAGAGAAATATATGAAGCCGCAGAGCGAAATTACACGCCGTTGGTAGAAACCGGGCGGCAACCCATACCGTTGGAACGCTTCCCCAAGGATTTGGATTTCACAGAAACCATAGGCGGAACGACCTACACCGTGAGATCGTTTTTCAACCCCAACGCGGAGGAATCTATTATCGCAACGATATGCCGTATGGTTATGGGAGATAAAGATGGGAATTAACACTTTACAAATAAAAATGAAAAATAGTGCTTTGCAGATTTGTAATTTGCATTTTGACATGGTATGCTGTAACCGCTACGGAATACCGTGTCTGACTCCCGAAAGGAGTGTAATATGCAGTCAGACAAAATAACAGCCCTATACAGCCGACTCTCCCATGATGATGGCTTGCAGGGTGACTCCAACAGCATTGTGAATCAGAAGGCGATGCTAGAGGAATATGCAAAACGCAATCATTTCACCGGCTTACGCCACTTCATTGACGACGGATGGTCAGGAACGAACTTTGAGCGTCCGAGCTTCATTGAAATGATAGAGTTGGTGAATGAGGGCAAGGTCGGGACGATTATAGTCAAGGATATGTCACGATTGGGCCGAGATTATCTGCGGGTCGGGATGTATACCGATATCATCTTCCCCGACAAAGATGTTCGCTTTATCGCTATCAATGACGGTATGGATTCAAGAAACAGCTCCAGTAATGACTTTACCAGTCGTGCGTTCACATCCAACCAAGACCACTTTGCCTGCTCCCAGTATAGGAGCAACACGGGAGCCTGTTCAGCCCACTATATTCGGGAGCAAGCGCTGACCCGCATGGTTTTCAAGCACCTCCACCGTGTGCTGAAGTATGTGCAGCAATTTGAAGCAGCATTTGTCCGCTCCAAGTATGAACAGTCCTTTGAGGACAGGCAAGTAGAGCTTGCGGAGCTGAAACGGAGCATTGTCAGGGCGAACAATCGGATCGAGGAGTTAAGCCGCCTATTCAAGCGGATGTACGAGGATCATGTAGCGGGCAATCTCTCTGCCGAGCGTTTTCAGATGCTAACCGCGGATTACGATGCCGAGCAACGGCAGCTCAAGCTGGATCTCACGCGAATGGTGGCCGATGTCGCAAGGGGCGAGGAGGTCACGGCCGACTTTCAGAAATTCCTTACCGCTGTCCGCAAGCACACCGATGTGAAAGAACTCACGCCCACAGTCCTCAACGAGCTTATCTCAAAAATCGTAATCCACGCGCCGGATAAATCCAGCGGCAAGCGGACACAGGAGATTGACATCTATTACAATTCCGTTGGTATTATCAACATCCCGACGGAAGCGGAGATGGAAGCCCTCGAAGTCGAGTATAAGGCGCAAACTCAGGCAGACCAAGCACAGAGGCGGCAGACCTCTATTTGTGCGTAAAACGCACACCGGCGCAGATTTCTCTGCGCCGATATACATACTTCCTTGTGTCAGGGCCCCCGAAGGGCTTTTTGAAAACAAGTTTAGTTGAGCGCGTCCTTGAGGGCTTTGCCGGCCTTGAAGGTGGGGGCTTTGCTGGCCGCGATATCGATCTCTGCGCCGGTGGCGGGATTGTGGCCCTTGCGTGCCGCGCGGGTCTTTACCTCAAAGGTGCCGAAACCGACCAGGGAGACTTTTTCGCCTGCCTTGAGGGCGTCTTCTACGATGCCGAGCACGGCGCCGACGGCCTTCTCCGCGTCTTTCTTGGACAGGTCGCTCTTTGCCGCTACCGCAGCGATTAATTCTGCTTTGTTCATTTTGTATTCCTCCTAATTATTTTGTAAAATACTGCTATTTGAGAGCTATTCCCCCAACAGCCTAGCCCATTGTAACAGCCTGTCCCCATGAAAGCAAGCCTTTTTTTGATATTTTCTATTTTTTTACTTTTTTACGCGCTGCCAATACTTGTCCTGTTCCGAAAAAGGCATTTCCTGGATTTTAAGGCCCTCCCGCCCCGCCAGCGCCTCCATTTTGGCATAACGGGCCACGAATTTATCCGTGCTTTTTTGCAGCAGTTCCTCCGCGTCCAGCCCAAGCAGCCGCGCGATATTCACCGCAGAGAAGAATACGTCGCCCATCTCCTCCTCAATATTGCTGCCTTGCGCCATCGCCTCTTCCAGCTCGCGCACCTCGTCGGGCAGGACGTGAAAGGCCTCCTGCGCACTCGTCCAGTCAAAGCCCGCCTTACCGACCTTGCGCTGGACCTTATCACAGCGGACCAGGGCGGGAAAGCTGCGTGGTATGCTCTCCAGGGATGCGGCGACCGTGGTTTGGCCCTTCTCGTTTCGTTTGAGCGCGTCCCAGTTGCGCAGGGCCTCCTCGGTGGAGCTGACCTTTACATCGCCGAAGACGTGCGGGTGGCGGTACAAGAGCTTTTTGACCAGCCCGTCCGCCACGTCGCGCTCGTTAAACCGGCCCTGCTCCGCCGCGATCTGGGCGTGCAGTACGACTTGCAGCAGCACATCGCCCAGCTCCTCGCAGAGGTGCGCGTCGTCGCCCTCGTCGATCGCGTCCAGCAGTTCGTAGCACTCTTCCAGCAGGGAGCGTTTGAGGCTTTGGTGCGTTTGCTCGCGGTCCCAGTGGCAGCCGTCCGGCGCGCGCAGGCGGGCCGTGACCGAGACCAGCTCGTCATAACCGTAGCGGGTCAGATCGTCGAAATCGGCCTTGGGCACAAAGAGCACAGACGCCGCGTGATAGCGGGGTTGCTGATCCAGCGCGTAGAGCGGGAAGGCGGCACGGGAATAGCGGCCGCTCTCGCCCAGCGTGGCAAGCGTCACCGGCCAGTCGGGCGGGTAGAATTCGAGCAAAGCCAGCTTGGTTTCGGCGGCGGCGATGGGATTGTGCAGTTCCTCGCACGTGAGGTCCAGCGCGGGGTTCAAGCGCGGCAGGGGTTCGGCCGCAGTCAGGCGCAGGCCCTCCTGGACTTCGGGAAAGGCGGCTGCGGCATAGCTCACGCCCGCCAGAATCGTCAGGGCAAAGCCGCGCTCTTTCGCTTTTGCGCGGATCACGGGCAACTGGGCGTAACAGCCGCCGCCGCAAACGGCGTAAACACAGCTGCCGCCCGCCGTAAGACGGTCGGCAATGGCTCCGGCCAGCGCGTCAAAGTCTGCGCAAGTCTCATAAAGATCATCCATTGCGGTGAAAGCCGGACCCGCGTCCAGCACCGGCCTGGCGCAGGGCGAGACAGCCGTCTGCAAAAACAGCTTGTCCGCAGAAAATATTGCGGTCTTCGCGGCCTCGGTTATGGTCTCGGGAGTAGATAAGGGGGTGATTACTATGTTTTTTTTCATTGTATATCCTTTTTCGTAAGTAATAAGTAATAAAGAATAAGGAATAGTTGGGGAAAAAACTGCTCCGCAGTTTTCTATTTTAATTCAAGCAACCCATCTAATGTGCGTCAGCACACCACCATTATTCCTTATTCCCTATTCTTTTGCGAAGCGAGAGAGTTTGCGGCCGCCGGGGATCAGGGCCAGTTCGGTTTTCTTGAACATTTGCAGGGCAAAGACCAGCACGAGGTAGATGGCTATGCCGAGCAGGGTCGCGACCAGCGCCATCATGCTGCCCGGGCGCAGGGCGTAGAGCAGTTTGTAACCGAAGTAGAGAATGCCGCCCATGAGCGCGGAGCCGAGCAGGGGCTTGCCGAACACGTCCCATACATTGAGCTTTAGACCCGCGTAATGCGCGAGGAATATGGTGTCCAGAATGCCCGCGACGCCGAAACAAATGATGTTGGAGATAGGCGCGCCGAAGATATTGACGGCGGGTATGCGCAGCAGGATCGCGCTGCTTAAAATCTTCAGCGCGGCGCCGATCAGCATGAACAACACGGGCAGCCACTGCCGCCCAAGGCCCTGCAGCGCGCCCGTGGCGGTCTGCGCCATGGAGATGAACACCACCGTAAGCGAGGCGAGGCGCATGAGGTCCGTGGCCAGCGCGAGCGATTCGGGCGGAATGCGGGGAAAGAGCATTTGAATGATGGGCCCGCCCAGAACAAAGAGCCCGACCGTGCAGGGCAGGCCCACGGCCATGGACAGCTTGAGCCCCAGCAGCGACGCGTTTTTTAGCCCCGCCTCGTCCTTGCGCGCGCGCGCGGCGGCGATGGCGGGCACCAGGCTCATGGCCAGCGCGACGGTGATACCGGCGGGCAGATTGATCAGCGAGCGCACGTTTGTGCTGAGCACAACGTAACTCTGCTTGACTGCCTCTTGTGTCATATAGGCCGCCAGATTGGAATTGATGAGCCAGACGTCGGCCACGCCGGCAAGCGGCAGAACGGACGCGCCCAGCGTAATGGGCACGGCGATCGCCAGCATGGGCCCGATAACGCGCCCGCCGTTTTGCGGCACGCGGCTTGCGCCCGACGGCATGAGCACATGGCGGTTCATCGCGGTGAAGATCATCATAATCCCCAGCGCGCGCACCTCGGAAATGACGACGCCGACCAACACGCCCGCGGCGGCCCAGGCGATTCCGCGCGGCAGCCAGAGACGGGCCAGGATCAGGGCGAAGACGACCTTGAACACCTGCTCCGCGATTTGTGAAAGGCCCGTGCCCGACATACGCTGGACGCCCTGCAGATACCCGCGATAGGCGCACAAGAGGGAGACGAAGAACAGGGCGGGCGCAAGAGCCCGAAAGGCGATCGCGTACTCCGGCGGGCGCTGCGCCAACGCGGTGGCAAACCAGCCCGCGCCGAAGAAGAGAACGGCCGTCGTGGCAAGGCCGATACCGACCATGAGCCAAAGCGATTTGATAAATACTTTGCGCGCACCCGCGTGGTCACCCAAGGCGACGCGCTCCGCGACCAGGCGCGAGATGGCGGCGGGAATGCCGGAGGAGGAGATGATCAGCAGCCAAGAGTAAAACGGGAAGACGATCTCATAAAAATCCATGCCCGCCTCGCCCAAGATATCATAGGCCCAGACGCGAAAGAGCACGCCGATCAAGCGGCTCAATATGCCCGCCGCGGCCAAAATCGCCGCTCCTTTGACAAATCTTGTGTTGCCTTTGTTCTCCGCGTTTTCCATCTGCTTTAGTATAGCACCGCCTTATGCCATGCGCAAGAGCGGAGAGTAAAGCATGGAGCAAAGAAAAAACGGAATGCCGTTTTCATTAACGCAAAGGCGCCGTTCGCTTCTCGCGTGAACGGCGCCTTTGCGTTAATGAAAATGGTATACAGGGATTTGAATCGCTTCAACTGCGGTCGGCTAGGGAGCCAATCCCCTACGGCAGGTGTGTTTACGAGAAGTACATGAATGCAAGCCAGTTGCTTGTCTGTCCGCCGCAGGTGGCTCTGATCCGCACTTCCATGATGCCCGGCCCGTATGCTGTATTAAATCCCGAAGCATCTGTGACTACAATGGCGCCGGCACTGTTTATGGTCATGTAGGACGCCCAATCCGAAACCGGAAAGGAATCAGGGTCAATCGAATTCACTGCTTCGACTTCCCAAGTGATGGGGGGGAGATCCACCACGGGGATGGTGCCCGTGCCGTCGGATGCCGTAATTGTGAACGAGCCCATATAATCGGGCGAATGTATTAAAGTCGCGTTGCTCAGCACAATGGAATTGACGACCACGCCCGGCGTAACGGTGCCCGCCGTGGCAGCCGCGACCTGGTTGAGCAGAGCGATGCCGTTGGCCGTGATATCCTGGCTGAGGATCGTTGTGCCGTCGATGTCAAAGACCGTGACGCGGTCGATCAGGTTCTGGACCTCGTAGCGGTTGCAGGCCTGCAGGCGCACGTCGATGAAGTACGCGTAGTTGTCGCCC
>WRCT01000106.1 GCA_009783775.1 Clostridiales bacterium
AGATGTTCATGGGCGCGTTCGACCAGCCCATTCCCTGGAGCACAAACGGCGCGCGCGGCTGCCGCCGTTTCCTCGACCGTGTCTGGCGTCTGACCGATATGCTCCAAATAGCCCCCCTCCCCGAGGGGGGAGGCGGCGCAGCCGACGGGGGGAGTACAAGCCGTGAAATGCGCGGCAAGGTGCACGCCTGCATCAAAAAGGTCACCGAGGACTACGAGCGCATGAAGTTCAACACCGCCATCGCCGCCATGATGTCGCTGGTGAATGATTTTACCGCGGCGGGCAAACTAACCCCCGACGAGCTGCGCACGCTGCTGCTGCTGCTCTCGCCCGTCGCGCCCCATATCTGCGAGGAGATGAACGAGGCCCTGGGCTATCCGCCCCTGCACCACGCGCCCTGGCCTGAGGTGGACGAAAGCGCGCTGATCGCTGACGAAATCGAATACGGGATCCAGGTGAACGGCAAGATCCGCGCCCGCGTCTCCCTGCCCGCGAACTTCACCCCAACCGAGATCGAGCAGGCCGCCCTAACCCTGCCCGACCTCGCCCCCTTCCTGGCCGGCAAAACCGTCCGCAAGGTGATCGTGGTGAGAAATGTGGTGAATATTGTCGCAAACTAACCCCTTGACACACTCAAATATTAGTAATATACTAAATTTACTAAATCACTGATATTACTAAACTACTAATATTGAATGTTGTTAAGGAGATGATTATATGAAAATTCCCACGAACTTAAAGCATAAGCCCTGTATTTGCGTGGAAGATTATGCGAAAGTAGACGGCAAGCAGGCCTATGCCTCTGACACGCAAGGGCTGTCGTTGGGACTGGCGCAATGGAATGACCGTGGCCGCGTGGACGCCAGCTGCAAGGTATGGCGTTATTCGGGCGAACGTTGGTCGCGGCAGAGCGAGGAGCTGCCACTGCATCGGGTGCTGGATCTGGCGATCCTGCTGGTGCGTTCCCGCCGCTTTCTATGCGACGAGGCTTACCGCAAAGGCATTGATTTGGGGAAACCGCAGATTGACCGTATCGGCCTGCAGGGCGACGCTATGACCCTGTCGATTTGCGTGGATAACGAGCAGATAACGGACGACCTCGACCTTCTGATTGATGCCTTCGGACGCGACGACGAACTGCTCTCCGAGCGTATGCACGTGCTTAAGCGTGAGCTGGAAGAAGCGGGGTTTTAGAATGAAAAAACTGCGGGGCAGTTTTAACCTTCGCTCCACTCTTCACACTCCACTCTCCACTCTTTGAAATGAGAAAGGAATCATTATGGACACCAAGTTACGCCGAGTCGGAATCTTAACCAGCGGCGGCGACGCGCCGGGCATGAACGCGGCCATCCGCGCCGTCGTGCGCAGCTGCCAGAGAAACGGTATCGTGCCCATCGGCATACGCCGTGGGTTCGCGGGCCTGATCCGTAGCGACACCGAGGTCATGGACGCGCGCTCCGTCAACGGCATCACGCACCACGGCGGCACGGTTTTATACACCGCCCGCTGCGAGGAATTCAAGACCGAGGAGGGCATACAGGCCGCCGCCAAAGCCTGCCGTTATCTGGGCCTGGACGCAGTATTGGCCATCGGCGGCGACGGCACCTTCCACGGCTTGCGCGCGCTGTCCCGTCAGGGCGTGAACGTCATCGGCGTGCCCGCGACGATCGACAACGACATCGGCTGCAGTCACTATACGATCGGCTTTGACACCGCCGCGAACACGGCGATCGAGGCGATCGACAAGCTGGCGGACACCATGCAGTCCCACGAGCGCGTCTCCGTGGTCGAGGTCATGGGCCGTCACGCCGGGCATCTGGCAGTCTATGTGGGCCTGGCCGTGGGCGCAACGTCGATCCTGATCCCCGAGTCCGAGTTTGACTTCGAGCGCGATGTCATCGAGCAGATCCGCGAGGGCCGCGAGCGCGGCAAGCGTCATCATCTGATCATCGTGGCGGAGGGCATCGGCCGCTGCGACGAGATCGTAGCGCGTGTCACCGAGGAGACCGGAATCGAGACGCGCGTGTCCATCTTGGGTTACATTCAACGCGGCGGCAGCCCGTCCGCGCGCGACCGCGTCATGGCCTCGCGCATGGGCCACTTTGCCGTGGAGCAGCTGGTGCATGGCGCCGAGAGCCAAATCGTCTGCTACCGCGACTCGCAACTCATCGCCGTGCCCGTCGAAACCGCTCTCACCATGACCAAAAGCCTCGATATGTATATGCACAAAGTGGCTTATGATATTTCGATTTGAAAATAGCTAGCATTATAGCTACTAATAGTGTATACTATAAATGGAGGTGATTTGCATGACAATCAACGCGAACAGTCTCATTTCCATTACGGAGGCCAATCAGAATTTTTCCCGCGTTACCCGCCTAGTAGATGAACGCGGGGCTGTGATTATTATGAAGAACAACGCACCGCGGTATCTGATGGTCGAATTCAGCCAGGTGGATAAGGAACAAACTCTGCCGGATGAAGATGTGTTAAGCATCTCGCGGCGTATCCTCACGCAGAATAAAGAAGCCTATGAGGTTCTGGCAAAGTGAAGGTAATCACAAAGCAACAGGTCCTCATGATGCACCACGATCTTATTCAAGTATATGAGGGCGGCGAAGGTATCCGCGACGAAGGACTGCTGGACGCGGCGCTGAACGCCCCGTTTCAGACATTTGACAGTCAGCCGCTTTTTCCGTCTATCCAGCAGAAAGCGGCGCGGCTGTGCTACGGACTGGTTATGAATCACCCCTTTATAGATGGCAATAAGCGAATAGGCGCGCATACCATGTTGACGTTTCTTGCCATAAACGGAATCTTGCTTTGCTATGCGCAGCGGGAGCTATATGAAATCATTTTGGGTGTAGCGGCCGGCGAAGTCCCCTGCGACGTGCTTCTGCAATGGATTGTTGATCATGAGGAGTAGGTAAATAAGGTAGAAATTAAAAAACGTCGCGCTTGCGACGTTTTTTGGCTCCTCAGGTGGGACTCGAACCTACAACCCTTCGGTTAACAGCCGAATGCTCTGCCATTGAGCTACTGAGGATCATGCAAAGGGTATTATACACAAGCCCGACAAGAAATACAAGTGTTAAATCCAAAAAAACAAAAATTATTTGCGCTGCGTAAAATGCTCGCATATCACTTGCATCATTTTTCGGTTTTTCATTCTGGGGTATATGCAGTGCCCATAGTTCGTTTCGGTGAACTTCCTCCCGAACTTTATATAGTGTTGCACAAAATACTTACAATCCTTGCATAGTTTGATGTTACCCATTTCGCACCTCCCGATGATAGCTATTGGCTATGATATCACATTAGAAGCCGACAGTCAATAGCTGAAAGCTATAAATTTTCATAACAATAGCTGTCAGTTATAATTATTTCGGAGGGCAAGGAAATGGATTATCGGGAAATCATTAAAAAGAAACGCATTGAAAAAGGCCTGAGTCAAAATAAATTGGCAAAGCTTGTTGGAATTACCCAGCCCTTTATGAATGAAATCGAAAGCGGTCGAAAGAGCCCGTCTGTGGAAGTTCTTATCAAATTATGCAAAGAGCTGGACATTGTTATGTTCCCGAATACCTGACAGACGCGCTGCTCAACACGAAAAACCTCGCGGGCGCGTCGCTCGTGTGGTTCGTGGCGAAAAAGAAAAATCCCGCGTGAGCGATCTGGAATCTGGCGTCTGGAATCTGGAAACCGGCGGGCGACCACAGGTCGCCCCTACGAAAAAGTCCCTCGCATTTCGCGAGGGAACTTTCTTACGCGCCAGAAAACCCACAACAATTCGTGCACAAGGGCGACATGCGCGGCCGCAGTGCACACCTCACGGCAACTGCCGACCGTTGACGCGTAGCGGCGACAGGCAGTTGTCGAAAACTCGAGCCGGTGGGTTACCACCGGCTCGAAAGCGAAGCGCTTAACGTTTCGAGAACTGCGGCGCGCGGCGTGCGGCGTGCAGGCCGTACTTCTTGCGCTCCTTCATCCGCGGGTCGCGGGTCAGGTAGCCCGCCTTTTTCAGCGCGGGGCGAAGGTCCGGCTGGGCCACGATCAAGGCCCTTGCGATGCCGTGGCGAATCGCGCCCGCCTGGCCGGTCGTACCGCCGCCGTACACATTGACGGCTACGTCATACTTGGCCAGCGTGTCGGTCAGCGTCATGGGTGCGCGGACGATCATCTTCAGGGTTTCCATACCGAAGTAGTTGTCCAGCTCGCGCTTATTGACGACGATAGCGCCCTTGCCGGGGGAGAGGCGAACGCGCGCAACGGAGCATTTTCTCCTGCCGGTTCCCAAATAGGTGGTCTTTGCTGTCATGTTCAATCCTCCTTACGAAAGCGTGAGCGCTTTGGGCAGCTGTGCGTCATGGCGATGCGAGGGTCCGGCGTAAACGCGCAGTTTCTTGAGCATCTGCCTGCCGAGCGGGCCCTTGGGCATCATGCGGCGAATGGACTCATACACCGCGAACTCGGGCTTTTTCGCCATCAACTGGCGATAGGTCACCTCGCGGATCCCACCCGGATAGCCGGTGTGGTGGATATGTTTTTTCTGATCCAGCTTTTTGCCGGTCAGGCGCACCGCGGACGCGTTGATGATGATCACATGATCGCCGCAGTCCACGTGCGGGGTAAAAGTGGGCTTATGCTTTCCTCTGAGAATGGCCGCTACCTGGGACGACATACGGCCCAAGACCATATCTGTCGCGTCCACGACATACCAGCTTCTCTCAACGGTTTCGCCTTTAGCCATAAAGGTATTCATGGCGATTCCTCCAAATATATTATTGATAATCTTGCGGTCTTTAGACCCGTTCTGCCGCCGGGGCTGTGGCGCAGTCAGAGAAAGACACATCGGTTATAATACCAAACCCATAGGGCACTGTCAAGCATTATTTCCCCCATAGCTCTTGTTTTTTCAGAATTTCTCAGATTTATTTCTCCGGAGCCGGACATAATAACGTCGCGGAGACTTTGAGGGAGAAAAAACGATGTCGAGAACAAGCTACTTTTACTTGCTGTTGGGCTTGCTGCTGCTGACGCTGGCGCTCGTGTTCGTGCTGTCCCTGTTCCGCCGCGAGCCAACCCCGAAAGGCCATGATATTTATTTTGTTGAGGGAGGGCAATCCATGCCGTACCATACCAAGTTCTATGAAATCTCGCTCCACGGCGGCGGCGGCCAGGGCCTGCCCGCCGACCGCGAGACCTACTACATCACGCCGCTGGCAGCCAAGGAGGATAAGGTATGATTCCAGATTCCAGATTCCAGATTCCGGATTCCAGTAGGACGGGGGCGGGCTCCCGCCGCGTAGGGGCGACCTGTGGTCGCCCGCCGGTTGTCGGACGGGAGGAAAGGATATGAAACCCATGAACGCGAAACAATACCAAACCGAAGTCGCCGATCTTATGCCGAAAAGCAAGACGCTGCTGTCCTGTCTCAAGGCCTTTTGGGTCGGCGGTCTGATCTGCTGCCTGGGGCAGCTGATCGGCGACCTGAGCGTAAAGTGGTGGAGCCTGACCGAGCAGAGCGCGGGGACCGTCACGGCCATCACGCTGATCTTTCTGGCCGCCCTGCTCACCGCGCTGGGTATCTTTGACGTGATCGCCGCCTACGCGGGCGCGGGCACGGTCGTGCCGATCACAGGTTTTTCCAACTCCATCGCCGCGCCGGCCATCGAGTACCGCTCCGAGGGCCTGGTCATGGGCGTGGGCGCGAAACTCTTTTCCCCCGCCGGTCCCGTGCTGGTCTATGGGATCGGTGCGTCGGTGATAGTCGGGTTGATTTCGCTGTTGTTTAAGTGAGCGACGAAAAGTAATAAGGAATAGGGAATAAGTAATAGTGGATGAAAAAATTGCCTGCGGCAGTTTCCATATTTCTATGAAAACAGATTATCTAATGTGTGCCAGCACACCACAACTATTCCTTATTCCTTGTTACTTATTACCTAATTTTACGCTGATTTTGGAAGCGTCCACATTCCGCATAACGACAATACCGCCGCGCACCCGATAAGCGCGGGGATTGCCGCGCGGCGCGGCAAAAAGACAGGTCACGCTGGTGCCCCTTGTTAAGCCCATGTCCTGCAAGCGACCGACAAAGGCGGCGGAGGCTTGTATCTTCGCAACGGTAACAGGCGTGCCGATGGGGACTTCAGAAAGGGTTTGCATATCACAGAGTATGCAAACCTGCTTCCGGTTGTCCGTTTCCCGCCGCAGTGTTTTCGTGCGCTTTCGTGTGTTTCGTGGTTAACAAATCCCGCCGCAGCGAATTCGCGTCCATTGCCAGCCCACCCAGACCTAGGCCGAACGCTAGGTGCTGGGCGGGGACCCCGGTTCGCGTCATTCGCGGTTAATAAAGAAAAAACCGCCGCAGCGGCCCCTACGTCATTAGACCTATCCACTAACCGTCATTGCGG
>WRCT01000107.1 GCA_009783775.1 Clostridiales bacterium
ACGATGCGGGCGTCGCTGTCGGTGACGGCGGATTTAAACTTTTTAATGATGGCATCCGGCTTGTCGAGGATGGAAACAAAGGCCTTGGGGTTTGCGTCGGACTTGGACATCTTCTTGGCCGGCTCGGAAAGGCTCATCACCTTGCCGCCCTCCTTGGGGATGTATGGCTCGGGAACGGCGAATGTGTCGCCGTAGATGCCGTTAAACCGCACGGCGATGTTGCGCGAAAGCTCCAGATGCTGCTTCTGGTCGGCTCCGACCGGCACCAAATCGGCTTGATAAAGCAGGATATCCGCCGCCTGCAGCACGGGATAGGTAAACAGGCCCACGTTGATGTTCTCGGCGTGGCGTGCGCTCTTGTCCTTGAACTGCGTCATGCGCGAGAGCTCGCCCATGTAAGTGTTGCAGGAGAGCGCCCAGGCCAGCAGGCTGTGTTCGGGCACGTCGGACTGGACGAAGAGCGTGGCCGTTTCGGGATCAATGCCGCAGGCTAAAATCATGGCGGCCAGCTCGAGTGTGTGCCGGCGCAGCTGGGCCGCGTCCTGCCGCACGGTGATCGCGTGCAGGTTGGCGATGGCGTAATAGGCGTCGTGCGCGCGGGCCATGTGGACCCAGTTGCGCAGCGCGCCCAAATAATTGCCCAGCGTGGGCACGCCGGAGGGCTGAATGGCGGAGAAGATGACTTTGCGTTGTTGTTCCATGTGTGTTTCCTTATGTTCTTTTGTTGCGGCGGGCGGACGGCGGGAGCAAGCCCCCGCCCTACGGTTGAATTTTCAGGCGGCGCGCCCTACGGTTTTGGCGGGCGGGCTGACCCCGCCCCTACAGTCTTGCGGACGACCAATGGTCGCCCCTACGGTTGGATTGTCAAGTGACAAAAACCCACAATAATCCGTGGGCCAGGACGACCTGTGCGTCCGCCAGCCCACACCTTGCGGCATTTTCTGACCGTTGCCGCAGCAACAAGAAAATGCTGAAAAACCTAAACGGCAGATTAACCGCAGTTAATCTGACGAAGCGAAGCGTCGCAGCGAGCAAGCCGTAAGCCGAGTTCTGTCGTGGACGATTATCTATCTGGGCGCAAAGTCGCCAGTGCGCTCATGCGATTACAAGGAGCATAGCGGGTCACTATTTTGTCGCCTTGCGGCGGCTCCCGATTCAATCTTGCACCGAGTGGGGTTTACAGGGCCGACAAGTCGCCATGTCGCCGGTGAGCTCTTACCTCGCCTTTCCATCCTTACCCAGCACCTAGTTTTATTTGCGAATTGGCTTATTCGCTTTACCCACATATAAAACTAGGCGCTGGGCGGTAACTTTCTGTTGCACTATCCCTAAAGTCGCCTCCGCCTGGTGTTACCAGGCACTCTGCCCTATGGTGCTCGGACTTTCCTCCCGACACCTAGTTTGCGATACGAATGGATTTTCGTGTCGCCTGTCCTATCGCAAACTAGGTGCTGGGCAATCGTCTGGCTTACTCGCTATAAAATTATTAAGGTGCCTGTACGTACAGCAGCCGGCCGCAGTTCTCGCATTCCGCGATGGTATCCGCGCCCGTTAATTGCCGCATCATGATCATCGGCAGGGACATATTGCAGCCGCTGCATTTTTGCACCGCGATCGGCACAACGGGTATGGCAAAATGCTGACGCGCCTTTCCGTACTTGCCCAGCATTGCCTTGTCCACCTGCGCTGCTTTCTTATCCATTTCCGCCGCGGCTGCCGCGATCTGCTCCGCGCTCTCCTCACGCTCTTTCTCACAGGCGGCGCGCACCAGATCATACTCTTTTTTCGCCTTGCCCGCGCTGCTGCGCGTGGTCTTGTACGCGGCGATCAACTTTTCCAGCGTGGCGACGGCCGCCTTGGCCTCGCGCTCCGTCATGGCAAACTCGCGGTTGAGCTTTTCAATGTCCTTGCGAAACTCTGTCAGTTCCTCGGCGGTGCTCTCCTCGTCCTGCGCCAGGTTCTCCATTTCGGAGGACTCGAGTTTTAAGCGTTTTTCCGACGCGGCCAGCTGCGCAGTGAGCTTGGCCAAAACCGCGCCGACGGCCTCCGCGTCCTCGGTTTGTTTGGCGATGGTCGCCTGCTGCTCTTTGAGCTGTTTGTGCAAACGGCTTAACTTGATCCGATTCTCCGTCTTACGGACAACCGCCTCGATCTGCTGGCATTTGACGTCCGTCTCCTGATATTCCAATAGCGCGCTCAGCTTGCTCATGCGTTTCTTTCCTCATTTCCCGGGCAGGCCAATACAACCCGTCCCGATGTCGTTTCCAGATATTCTACACCATTTCCCGCCTTCTGTAAACGGGAAATTAAAGGTTGGATCACCACGGCCTCCGTTTCATGATGTCCCAGCGCCACAACGGCCAGTCCCTGTGTGGTGGCGGCGATCGCCTGGTCATGCCGTAGCTCGCCCGTAACCAGCACGTCCGCGCTCGCAGCGAGGGCAGCGGCAATCTCGCTCCCGCCGCCGCCGCCAACGAGCGCAATGCGAGTGACAAGGGCGTTGGGATCGCCGCAATAGCGGGGCGCGGAGCGCAGGGCCTGTCCGCTTTGCGCGGCAAACGCGGCAAGGGTGAGGGGCGTTTCGAGACGGCCTATGCGACCCAGATCCTCGGGCGGGAGCGGCACGATTTCGGTCAAGCCCAACAAGTCAGCCAAGCAGTCGTTGACCCCGCCGGTCGCCGCGTCCAGGTTGGTATGCGCCGCAAACATGGCGATACCGTGCCGGGCCAGGATATAGGCCGCCGCCGTGTCCACGCTGTCAGGCGTGAAATGCCGGACTGGCATATAAAACAACGGGTGGTGGCAGAGCACCAGGTCCACGTCCCGCGCCACGGCCTCCCGCGCGACAGGCACGGTGCAGTCCAGCGCGACCAGCACGCGGCGGATCTCCGTCCGGTCCGTGCCGATCAGCAGCCCGACATTGTCGCCCTCGCGCGCCAGATTGGCGGGGGCGATCTCCTCCATGAGATTTAGAAAATCATTCAGTTTCATACAATGCTCCTTATTTGTTCCGCCTTTTTTGCCAGTATCGGTTCGCGCGCGCTCCCCCACGCGCCTGCCAGTTGTTTTTCGTATTGCGTCAGCAGTTTGCGCGCCAGTTCGGGGAAGAGCGGATCGCGCTGCTGCCATGCCACAAAGCCCAAGTCAAAGCAATCTTCCGGCCAGCCTGCGGGCAGCGGTTGTTTGGTCGTGCCCTGTTCCACTGTTATCACCTGATAATAGCGCCGGCTTTCGCGTACAATGCGGTCGTTCAAAATATGGTACGCGTTTTCATAGAGATACCGCCGCAGGGCGGCTTGCCCGCGCATGGGTTGCAGCACCGCTTTCTTTGCGCCGTTTAAGCCGCGCGCGAGTATCTCTGTGATCAAAACGCCGCCCAGACCCAGGATCGCCACCGCGTCGCATTCACCCGGCGCAAGGGCGGAAAATCCGTCGCCCAATCGCGTGACGATGGTGTGGGACAGGCCGACATAATCAATCAGTCGCTTGGCCTTCTCCAGCGAAGGCGCGCTTACGTCCACCGCGATCACCCGCTCGCAGCATTGCCGTTGGATGAGCGCGATCGCCAGCCTGCCGTGGTCGCAACCAATGTCAGCAACCACACATGACCCGCGCAGCTGCTCGGCGGCCACGGCCAGACGGGGTGTTAAGGAAACGCGACGCTCGCTCATAATCTCAATGGACGCACCGACACGGTGCCGTCAATCGGTCCGCCGCCCAGGCATTCTTCGCCGTCATAGAGCACGACCCATTGGCCCGGCGTAACGGCGCGCTGGGGTTGGTCGAAAATAATCTCCGCGCCCGCGCCGCTTGGTATCACCCGCACGCCCTGGTCGGGCTGGCGGTAGCGGAATTTAGCTGTGCAAGCAAAAGGCGTGGCCGGAGCTTGTCCGCTGATCCAGTTGATCTTCTCCGCGGTCAGCGACAGGGAGTACAGCGCGTCTCCCTCCCCCTGCTGCACGATCAACAGATTGCGGGGCAGGTCCTTGCCGATCACAAACCAGCTCTCCCCCGTGCCCTTTGCGCTGCCGCCGATGCCCAATCCGTGCCGCTGGCCGAGCGTATAATACATCAGCCCGTCGTGTTTGCCCACTACGCGCCCGCTTTCCGTAACCATATCGCCGGGCTGCGCGGGCAAAAATTGCATCAAAAACCGCTTGAACCGGCGCTCGCCGATAAAGCAAATGCCTGTGGAATCCTTTTTGGCCGCAACGGCCAGCCCCTCGCGCGCCGCGATCTCACGCACTTGTTTCTTTGTCAGGCCGCCAATGGGAAACAGCGCGCGGGAAAGCTGCGCTTGCGTAAGCCCCGCCAAAAAATAGCTTTGGTCCTTGCCCGCGTCGGCCGCGCGCAGCAGGCGGACACGGCCGTCCTGCTTGTCCAATCTCGCGTAGTGTCCTGTGGCAAGCAGGCTTGCGCCGGATTGGATCGCAAGATCTAAAAAGGCCTTGAACTTGATCTCACAGTTGCAGAGCACATCGGGGTTTGGTGTTCGGCCGCGCGCATACTCATCGAGAAAATAGGAGAATACCCGCTCGCGATACTCCGCCGCAAAGTTGACGGCGTAGTGGGGAATGCCAATCTGTTCGCATACCGCGCGTGCATCCTCATAGTCCGTCGCGGCCGTGCAAATACCGTCATCCTCTTCTTCCCAGTTCTTCATAAAGACGCCGACCACATCATGCCCCTCCTGCTTTAACAGGCACGCCGCGACCGCGCTGTCCACGCCGCCCGACATTCCGACCATGATGTGTCCTGCCCTCACAATCAACATACCTCCCCAATGATATAATCAGTATATCACAGGGGAGGTGAAAAGGTCAAAACCTATCCGTTATGGTTTTACCGGCAGCCGCAAGTGCAGCCGCAAGGCTCTTCACGCCTGCAGCCGCAGCCGAGGCCGAAACGCCTGCCGCCGCGTTCGCCGCAGCAGAACTTGGAGAGGATCAGCAGCCAGATGATAGAATCACAGCCGATGCCGCAGCCGCACTCATCGTTGTCAAAAATGAGGATGAGCAGCAGGATCCATACGATATTGTTGTCGCCACCAAAGAAGTTCATGTTTTCCTCCGAAATGTTTTATTTTCAAAGCAGGCATATCCCTCTGTTTTCCTGTCGTTATATGTCACTTCGATTACTATATACTATGGATTCTGACGGGCTTTTGTGTCAGCTTGACAAATATTCATATTTCAACAATAATAGAACGTGTTTTTCACAAAAGGAGGTTTCAAAATGTCGGACGTTGTGACGATGGAAAAACTGGTGTCCCTGGGCAAGAGCAGGGGCTTTATCTTCCCGGGCAGTGAGATTTACGGCGGGCTGTCCAATACTTGGGACTACGGGCCGTTGGGCGTAGAGATGAAGAACAACATCAAACGCGCCTGGTGGAAGAAATTCGTGCAGGAGTGTCCCTACAATGTTGGTATGGACTCGGCCATTCTGATGAACCCGCAGACCTGGGTCGCTAGCGGCCACGTGGGCGGGTTTTCGGACCCGCTGATGGACTGCAAGGGCTGCAAGGCGCGCTTTCGCGCCGACAAGCTGATCGAGGATCACGCGGCGGAGAACGGACTGGAGGTGCGTCCGGACGGCATGACCAACGCGCAGATGGAAGAACATATCGCGGCGCAGGGTATTTCCTGCCCCGGCTGCGGCGCGAAGGACTTTACGGGCATTCGCAAGTTTAATCTGATGTTCAAGACCTTCCAGGGCGTGACCGAGGACTCGGCCAGCGAGATTTATCTGCGGCCCGAGACCGCGCAGGGTATCTTTGTCAACTTCCGCAATGTGCAGCGCACCACGCGCAAGAAGATCCCGTTTGGAATCTGCCAGATCGGCAAGAGTTTCCGCAACGAGATCACGCCAGGCAACTATATCTTCCGCACACGTGAGTTCGAGCAGATGGAATGCGAGTTCTTCTGCGCGCCGGGCACGGATCTGGAGTGGTATGAATTTTGGTGTGACTACTGCAAAAACTTCCTGCTCTCGCTCGGTATTGACGAGGAGAATATCAAAATGCGCGCGCACGCGCCGGAGGAACTTTCACATTACAGCAAGGGCACGACGGACATCGAGTACCGCTTCCCATTCGGCTGGGGCGAGCTTTGGGGCATCGCGGACCGCACGGACTTTGACCTCAAGGCCCACGCGGAGCATAGCGGCGAGAACTTTGAGTATCTTGATCCCTTTACGAACGAGAAGTATATCCCCTACTGCATTGAGCCCTCGCTGGGCGCGGACCGCGTCTTCTTGGCTTTCTACGCCGAGGCCTACGATGAGGAGGACCTGGGCAAGGGCGATTGCCGCGTTGTGCTGCGTCTGCACCCCACACTGGCGCCTTATAAGGCAGCTGTCCTGCCGCTCTCGAAAAAGCTGAGCGAGCAGG
>WRCT01000108.1 GCA_009783775.1 Clostridiales bacterium
CCGGCCCGGCATTGTGCCGCTGGCGAGAATATACGGCGCGCGTATTATAGTGGACGACGAGCACGGTCTGGGCGTACTCGGCGAGGGCGGTCGGGGCACGGCCAGCCACTTCGGGCTCGAGGACGAGGTGGACGTCTACATGGGCACCTTCAGCAAATCTTTAGCCAGCTTGGGCGGTTATATGGTCTGCACAGAGCTGGTCGCGGAATATGTACGCCACAACTCCCGTCCCTTTATTTTCTCCGCCTCCATGACACCCGCCTGCACCGCCACGGCCCTGGCCGCCCTGCGCTATCTGCGGACGCACCCGGAGCTTGTGGCCCGCCTGCAATCGCTCGCGGACTACGCGCGCGCGGGCCTCACCGCACGCGGCTTGAATATTCGCGCCTCGGGCACGCCCATCATTCCCATCTATACCTACGAATACATGAACACCCTTGTCAAGGCCATCGAGCTTTACGACGCGGGCGTCTATGTCAACCCAGTGCTGCCGCCGGCCACGCCGCAGGGCGAGTGCCTGCTGCGCACCAGCTATATGGCCAGCCACACGGAGGCCCTGCTGGACGAGGCGATGGACATTATAAAGCAAGTAATACAACCCAACGCGTAGGGGCGATTATCAATCGCCCGCCGTAGGGGCGGGGTTAGCCCGCCCGCTGAGGAAACATGAGCAAAGTAGTTGTTATAACAGGGGGCAGCAGCGGGATCGGCCTGGCCGCCACAGAGGCTTTCGCGCAAGCAGGCTGGCGGGTAGCCGAGATCAGCCGCAACGGGCAAGACCGCGCGGGCGTGTCCCATTTCACCGCCGATATCTCCAACGAATCCGAGGTGCAAGCGTCCTTCGCGCAGATACTTTCTGCCTTTGGCAGGGTGGACGTTCTGATCAACAACGCCGGATTCGGCATCTCGGGCGCGGTCGAGTTCACAAGCGCGGCGGACGCCGAGCGGCAGGTGCGCGTCAACTATCTGGGCCTGGTCCATGTCACAAAAGCCGCGCTGCCCATCCAACGCGCGCAGGGCGGGGGCACGATTCTCAACGTCAGCTCCGTCGCGGCGGCAATACCCATTCCGTTTCAGGCACATTACTCCGCCTCCAAAGCCGCCGTCACGGCCTTTTCCCGCGCACTGGCGCTCGAGGTGCGTCCTTTCGGTATCCGCGTGGCCGCCGTGCAGCCGGGCGATATCAAAACAAATTTCACAGAGGCACGCAACAGCACCTACGAGGGCGACGAAACCTACAACGGCCGCATTGCCCGCTCGGTCGCCAAAATGGAGCACGACGAACAGCATGGTATGCCCGCAAGCGTCGTTGCCAAACGCCTACTCAAACTTGCAAATAAAAACCGGCTTGCGCCGGTCTATACGGTGGGGTTCTCCTATCAGCTGATCGACCTGGCCGCGCGCCTGCTGCCGCGCTCGCTGGCCGCCTTTATCGTAAAACAAATGTACGCAAAATAAGCCTACACATCATACATAAACTGCTGCATATAAAGCTGATAATACTGCGCCCCCCTCGCCAGCAGTTCCTCATGCGAGCCGCTCTCCACAATCTCGCCCTTATGGATTACCAAAATGCGGTCCGCGTGACGCACGGTGGAAAGCCTGTGCGCCACGATCACATTCGTGCGCCCGCGCAGGACCTCCCGCGTCGCGTCCTGCAACAGCAGCTCCGTCTCGGTATCAATCGAGCTCGTGGCCTCGTCCAGCACAAAGATACGCGGGTTCGCGCAGATCACCCGCGCAAAGGAAATCAACTGTTTCTGGCCGGTGGACAGGCGAATGCCGCCCTCGCCGACCTGCGTATCATAACCCTGCTCTAACTTCTCAATAAAGGAGTGCGCGGAAACCAACTCCGCCGCGCGCCGCACTTCCTCGTCACTTGCGCTTGGATTGCCAAAGCGGATATTGTCCGCCACGGTTCCCGAAAACAGGTGCGGCGTCTGCAGCACATACCCCAGGCTCGACTGCAGCCAAAGCTGCGACCGCTCCCGTGAGTCCCTGCCATCAATCAATATCCGCCCGCCCGTCGGCTCATAAAAACGGCAGATCAGATTCACGATCGTGCTCTTGCCCGCGCCCGTCTCGCCCACCAGCGCCACGGTCTCGCCCTGCCGGATATGCAGGTTAAAGTCCCGCAAAATCGGCTCATCGGGCTTATAGGAAAAGTCCACATTTTCAAATGTGATATCGCCCTTAACCTGCTCCCAGTTCTCCCGTTTGGCGTGCATCACATCGCCATAGTGCGCCGTGACCTCGGGGCTGTCCACTATCGCAATCGGCGCGTCCATCAGCGCCAGCACCCGCTCCGCCGAGGCCTGCGCGCCCTGCAACTCGCCCCAGATATGCGCCAGATGGTGAATAGGGTCAAAGAGGTTGGACGCATAGACGATAAAGGCGACCAGCGTGCCGACCGTAATGCCCGCGATAAAGTAATCGGGATTTAAGATACTGTTTGTTCCGAAATACAGCGCCATGCCCGTGCCGATCGCGCCCAGCGAGATGATCAGCGGGAAGAAACACGCGGAGAATAGCGCGGCCTTGACGGATACGCGGCGCATTTTGGTGGTCTCAACCTCAAACTCTCGCTGGTTCTCGGCCTCGCGCACCAGTGTCTTGGTCGTCATCGCGCCCATAATGCCCTCGTTAAACGCGCCCGTGATAATGCTGTTCTGCCTGCGCGACTCCCGTTGGTATTTTAAGATCCTGCGCTGCAGAAAGCGGGCCGCAATGACCATCGGCGCAACGACCGTGACGACAATGAGCGCCAGCCGCCAGTTGATAACAAACATCACAACCAGATTGGACAGGATATAAAACCCCGCCCAAACGACGTCCACCACGCTCCAGGCGATCAGGTCGGACAGGTTTGCAATATCGCTCACCATGCGCGCCAGCAGATAACCCACCGAGGTATTGTCATAGTAGGCAAAGCTCTGCTCCTGTAACTTGCGATAGGCGTCCTGCCGGATATCATAGGCGATCTTCATCTCCAAACGTCCCGTGCGGCTGATAAAAAAGAAGGTAAGCGAACCCTGCATTAGCACCGAACCGAAGTAGAGGAAAGCAAAAGGCGTCAAGCCGTCCGTACTGCGAGGAATCACAAAATGATCCAGCGCGTATTTTGTAAACAGCGGATAGGCCGTATCAATCAGCGCGACCAAAATAAGCGACGCGACAATAAGGCCAAGCAGCGCCCTGTGCCGCAGCGCGTAACGGGCCAGCCGTGACCAAAGCGAATAGTCCACCTTTTTGGCGGTGAAGTCTTGTTCTTCCAAGTAGGCCGACATCAGTCCTCACCCCCGAAATTCTGAATTTGAGCAATGCGCTTGTACGGCCCGTCCTGTGCCAGCAGCTCCGCGTGATTGCCCTGCTGCAATGCCGCGCCCTCTTCCAGCACAAGTATCAGATCCGCCCGACAGAGCGTGGTAATGCGGTGGGAGATCAAAAATACAATGCCGTTCCGGTTCAGGTTCCGCAGCGCCTCCCGGATCTTCGTATCCGTTTCGGTGTCCACCGCGCTCATGGAATCGTCAAAGATCAAAATCGGCGCGTTTTGCAGGAGCGCGCGCGCGATGGCAATGCGCTGCTGCTGCCCGCCGGACAGCGTCACGCCCCGTTCGCCCACAAGCGTTTGGTATCCCTGCGCAAAACCCATAATGTCCTCATGCACCGCCGCCGCTTTTGCCGCGTTGATTACTTCCTCTTCGGTCGCGTGCGGGGCCCCCATGCGGATATTTTCCAGCACGCTGCGCGAATAAAGAAAGGGCTCCTGCAACACGATCCCGATATTGCGCCGCAGGTGCGCGCCATTGATATCGTTGACATTCACCCCGCCGATCGTGATTGCCCCGCCGGTCGCCGTGTACAGCCGCTGCATGAGCTGCACCAGGGAACTCTTGCCCGAACCCGTCGCGCCCAAAATCCCGACCACCTGCCCGGGCTTTGCCATAAAGTTCACATCGCGCAGCACATCAATCCCGTCCTCATAATGAAAGGAGACGTTAGAAAACGCGATCTCTTTTCGCATATCCGTCATCAATCCAAGCCCCGGCTCGGCCTCCGGATCCGTCTGCATAATCTCGCCCAGCCGGTTTAAGGATACGCCCGCCTTGCCCATATCCGAGAGAATGCGCCCCAACTGCCGCACGGGCCAGGTGAGCATGGCGGTGTACATAACAAACAGGGTCACGTTACCCAGCGAAAACCCGCCCCTGTTGTAGAAGATCACGCCCGCGACCAACGCCACGCCGATCTGGCAGTAGCCGATCATATCCGAAAGTCCCCAATAGACGGCCAGCAGATGCACAAGCCGCGTGGCCTTGTCCCGATAATCCCAATTCAATGCGGTGAATTTGTCCATCTGGGCCCGTTGCTGGCCGAAAGCGCGCACCACGCGCACGCCGGTCAGGTTCTCCTGCACAGCGGCGGACAGCGCGCCCTCCGCCTCGTCCGTCACCTGAAAGCGTTTTTGCACGCGCCTGAAAAACACATAGGACGAAACGGGCAGAACGGGGAAGACGCACATACAAATCAAGGTCATGGTCGGGTGAATAGAGAACATAATGACCAGCGAGGTGATAAACATGGCGGCGGTGCGCACGATCTCCATCGCCTGCATACCCACAAAGCGGCGCACGGTGTTCACATCGGACGAGCAGCGCTGTACAATATCACCCACGCTGATATGCTTATGGTAGTCATAGGGCACGGTCTGCAACCGGCGGTACAGAACATTCTGCATCTGTGTCGCCATACCCTCGGAGGCATAGGCGTTGTACTGGCGGCGCAGGTAGGCAAACCCGCAGTTGATCAGCGTGAACAGCAGTATCGCGGCGCCGCAAAGATAAATGTGCCGCAGCAGATAGTCCCTCCCGCCGATGGCCTCCAGCAGGCGCAGCAGAAAATCTGGGATCTTGGAGCTGTCGCCCACGATCACAAAGTCCAGCGTAAAGCTGGTGACAAAGGGCGTGGCGTAAAAGGCCAGCACGGAAACCAGTACGCAAAAACCCGACAGCCACAAATACTTTTTGTAGCCGTCCAAAGACGCTTTCAACAATGCTTTCGCTGCTCTGCTCATATCAATACATATCCGTCGGGTTAATCTCAATATGCGGCTTGCGCGGCAAATCAAGCTCCGCCGCCGCCTCAAAGATACAGTTCAACGCGTCTTTCAGTTGCGCCGTGCGCAGCAACTTGACCAGCACCTGATAACGCCACTCGTTTTGAATGCGGTTGATCGGCGCGGGCGCGGCGGAGAGATGCAGCAGCGCGCGGCTGTTCTGGACGCCCAGCGTGCCCACGATCTTTTTCTCCAACTCACGCGCGAAGGCATTGCCGATCTGGGAAAGTTCATGCTGATCAGCGCCCAAAAACAACACCCGCGCGAAGAGGGAGAAGGGGGGGAGCAGGCCCTTTTTCCGCTCCATCAGCTCATAGTGGAAAAAGGCCGGATAATCATGCGCCCGCGAAAACCCGATGACCGCGTGGTCGGGCGAGTAGGTCTGCACGATCACCGTGCCGGGCAGTGCGTCGCGCCCCGACCGGCCCGAGACCTGCGTCAGCAGCTGAAAGGTACGCTCCCGCGAGAGATAGCTGGGCAGGTTCAGGGTCGTGTCCGCCGCGATCACGCCGATCAGCGTCACGTTCGGAAAGTCATGCCCCTTGGCGATCATCTGCGTGCCGATCAGCGCCCGTGTCGCGCCGCGCGCAAAGTCGGAAAGCAAACGCGCGTACGCGCCCTTTGTACCCATCGTGTCCGAATCCATGCGCGCGAACGGCACATCGGGAAACAGCGCGGCAAACTGCTCCTCTACCTGCTCCGTACCGACGCCGAAATACTTCAAAAAAGGCTTATGGCAATTCGGGCACTCCTTGGGCAGGGGGCTCACAGCGTTGCAATAGTGGCAGCGTGTGCGGTTCTCCAGCTTGTGCCAGGTCATGGACACGTCGCATTGCTCACACTTTAACACATAACCGCAGGAGCGGCAGGACACAAAGGTCGAGTAACCGCGCCGGTTCAAAAAAAGCATGGCCTGCTCGCCCCGCGCAAAGGTATGCGCCAGCGCGCGCGCCAGCGGCTCGGAAAAAATGCTGTTGTTGCCGGCGGCGAACTCCGCGCGCATATCCACGATCCGCACCTTCGGCAAGGGCCGCGACAGCACGCGCTCGGGCATGGACAGCAAGGCGTATCGCCCGTGCAGCGCGCGGTAATAGCTGGTCAGGCTCGGCGTCGCGCTGCCAAGCAGCAGGGTGGCGTTTGTCAGTTTCACGCGCTGCTGCGCGATCTCCAGCGCGTGATAGCGCGGATTTTTGTCGCTCTGATAGCTGCTCTCGTGTTCTTCGTCGATCACGATCAGACCCAAATCCAACACCGGAGCAAACACCG
>WRCT01000109.1 GCA_009783775.1 Clostridiales bacterium
GACGGCGTGATCATGGGGCAGCTCAAACGCCCGCTGCGGCGCGTCGCGCTGTATGTGCCCGGCGGCACCGCGCCCTATCCCTCCACCGTTTTGATGAACGCGATCCCCGCGACGCTGGCGGGCGTGAAGGAGATCGTCATCTTTACGCCCGTGAAAGCGGACGGCAAGGTGGCGGACGTGATTTTGGCCGCGGCGGCCTGCTGCGGCATTGATACGATTTATAAACTGGGCGGCGCGCAGGCGATCGCGGTCGCGGCCTATGGCACGGAGACGATCGGGAAGGTCGACAAGATCGTCGGCCCGGGCAACGCCTATGTGGCCACAGCCAAGAAACTGGTCTACGGGCAGGTGGATATCGACATGGTCGCGGGCCCGTCCGAGGTGCTGATCGTGGCGGACGAAAGTGCGAACCCCAAATACGTCGCGGCGGATCTGATGAGCCAGGCCGAGCATGACCGGCTGGCCAGCTGCATATTGGTTACGACCAGCGAGAAACTGATTGAAGAAACCGAGCGGGAACTGGCGCGGCAGATGGCGACTTTGAGCCGCAGGGAAATTATCGCGGAGGCTTTAGAAAACTACGGCGCGGCGATTCCGGCCCCCGATCTGGACGCGGCGTTTGCGCTGGCCAATGAGATCGCGCCTGAGCATTTGGAGATATTGACGGCCAATCCGCTGGAAAAGCTGACCAAGGTGCAGAACGCGGGTTCGGTCTTTTTGGGCGAGTATACGCCCGAGCCGCTGGGCGATTATATGAGCGGCACGAACCATGTCCTGCCCACGGGCGGCACGGCGCGTTTTTATTCGCCGCTGGGCGTGTATGATTTTGTGAAGTCCAGCGCGTACAGCTATTATCCGAAGGAGGCGCTGGCGGACCTAAAAGACGATGTGATGACGTTCGCCAAGCTGGAAGGGCTGGACGCGCACGCCAACTCGATAAAAGTGAGGTTTGAAGAAGAAAATGGGGAGTGAGAGATGAGGCGTGAGGAATGAAGGAAGAAAAATCTTTGATTTTTCCTTTGATTTTTAGCCAATACAATATTTTTTGTACAGCAAAATACCTCTATTCCTCATCCCTCATTTCTAATCCCTCATTGGAACCCCTGATTAAATCGTTCGCCGTGTAGATTGGCTATCAGAATGGCCCCAACTTAGGAGCTTTTGGCAGGCTGGCTATTCTCCCTCACGATTTAATCAGTGGGCCCCATTGTGAAAGGTGCTATGACGCAATTCGTTACCGACAAAGTCGCCCGACTGACCCCCTATGTGGCGGGGTTGCAGCCGAATGAGGGCGGCTGGATCAAACTGAATACGAACGAAAACCCCTTCCCGCCCTCGCTGAAGGTGATAGAGGCGTTGCGCGGCGTCGACTTGGCGGACCTGCGGCTGTATCCCAACTCGGACAGCGAGACACTGTGCGCCGCGATCGCGGAGAATCTGGGCGTGCGCGCGGAGAACGTGTTCTGCGGCAACGGCTCCGACGAGGTGCTGGCCCTGGCCTTCGCGGCCTTTTTTGAGGGCAAAAGTAATATTCTTATGCCGGATATCTCCTACGGGTTCTACCCCGTTTGGAGCGAGATGTATTCGGTCGGCGCGGTGCAGGTGCCGCTGCGGGAGGATTTCACGATCCGCGTCAGCGACTATCGGGACGCGAACGGCGTGGTGATCGCCAACCCCAACGCGCCCACGGGCATTGCGCTGTCTTTGGGCGAGATTGAAGAGATCGTTCGGGCGAACCCGAAGGGGATGGTCGTGGTGGACGAGGCCTATCTGGACTTTGGCCGCGAACAGAGCGCGGTCGCGCTGATACCCGATTACGAGAACCTGCTGGTGGTGCGGACCTTTTCCAAGTCGCACGCGCTGGCGGGCTTGCGCGTGGGTTACGCGGTCGGGCAGGCGCAGCGCATTGAGGAACTGCAGCGGGTCAAGCACGCGTTCAACTCCTATCCTTTGGACCGGCTGGCGCAGCGCGGCGCGGAGGCGGCGATCAAGGACGTGGATTATTGGGACGAGACACGGCAGCGCATTATCGCCGCGCGGGAATGGACCGCCCAAAAGCTGCGGGAGCTGGGTTATCGTGTGCTGCCCTCGCAGGCGAACTTTTTGTTCGCGGAATTTCCCAAGGCGGCGGAGATGTATGTGCACTTGCGCAAGCATAAGATTTTGGCACGGTATTGGAATAAGCCGCGTATTTGTGAGTTTTTGCGGATCACGATCGGAACAGAACAGGAAATGGAGGCGTTTATTCAATGCGTGAAGTCGTATTAGAGCGGGTCACCAAGGAGACGGCGATCAAGCTGGCCTTGCACCTCGATCAGCGGGGCGAGAATGATATCCAAACAGGTATCGGGTTTTTTGACCATATGCTGAACCTCTTTGCCTTTCGGGCGGGGATCACCTTAAACCTATCCTGTCGGGGCGATTTGGTCGTGGACGGGCACCATACCGTGGAAGATGTCGGCTTGGCATTGGGGCAGGCGATCGCGCAGGCGCTGGGTGACAAAAGCGGGATCCGACGCTACGGGCAGGCCGAGCTGCCGATGGATGAAAGCCTGGCAAGCTGCGCGCTGGACCTTTCGGGACGGCCCTATCTGGTGTTTAACGCGAGTTTCCCGATCGAGCGCGTGGGCGTGACAGAGAACGATCCCCGGGCTCCGGCCTTTGAAACCGAGCTGGTCGAGGAGTTCTTCCGCGCGGTGTCAAGCGCAAGCGGCATGACGCTGCACATCAATCTGCGCTATGGAAAAAACACGCACCATATGATCGAGGCGATCTTCAAGGCCTTTGGCTGCGCGTTCGGCCAGGCGATTGAATTGGTTGGGCAAGGGGTCTCTTCTACGAAGGGGATACTCTGAGAAAAGGAATAAGTAATAGGTAATAAGGAATATGGGAGGAGTGCTGACGCACATTGCATGGATCACTTGAATGTAATAGAAAAAAACTGTGTAGCAGTTTTATCCTCCACTATTACTTATTCTTTATTACTTCTTACTTGAAAAGGGGGCAACTATGCTTATAATTCCGGCAATTGACCTACTGGGCGGTCAGGCCGTGCGGCTGTATAAGGGCGATTTTGCGCAAAAGACGGTGTACAGCGCCGACCCCGCGACGCTGGCGGAGGGTTTTGCGGGCATGGGCGCGCAGTATCTGCATATCGTGGACCTGGACGGCGCGAAGGGCGGCGGCAGCGTAAACGATCCGACCATCGCGGCGATCCGCGCGCGGATTGACATTCCCATTCAGGTGGGGGGCGGCATTCGCAATGCGGAGACGGTGGCGCACTATCTCAATGCGTTGGGCGTAAACCGCGTGATTTTGGGCACGGCGGCGGTGGAGAACCCGACTTTTGCGCGGGAGATGATAAAAACCTATGGGCCGGAACGGATCGTGATCGGCGTGGACGTGCGCGAGGGAAAGGTGTCGACAAGCGGCTGGTTGCAAGACAGCGGCGTGGACTATCTCGATTTTATCGGGGACTTGATCGGCATGGGCGCGCGTTATATTGTGGCCACGGATATCCTGCGCGACGGTACGCTGACGGCGCCGAACTGGGCCATGTATGAGAAGATCAGCGGCATCAACGTGATCGTATCCGGCGGCGTAAGCTGCGAGGAAGATATAAAAAAGGCACGAGCCTGGTATGGCGTCATCGTGGGCAAGGCCTATTATGAGGGAAAGGTGGACTTGAGAAAATGTCTGCAAAACGAATTATCCCCTGTTTAGACATCAAAAACGGCAGGGTGGTCAAGGGTGTGCACTTCACCGATATGGTGGACGTGGGCGATCCGGCCGAAATCGCGCGCGCCTATGCGGCGCAGGGCGCGGATGAGGTGGTGTTTTTGGACATCACGGCGACAACGGAGGGGCGCGGGACCATGTACGCGCTGCTCGAGCGCGCGGCGCAGGGGCTGACGATCCCGCTGGCCATCGGCGGCGGCATTCGCACAGTCGATGACTTTGCCAGGGTCTTTGCCTGCGGCGCGGCCAAGGCGTCCGTGAACTCCGCGGCGGTGGCAAACCCCGCTTTGATCGCCGAGGCGAGCGTGGCCTTCGGGCCGGAACGTGTGGTTGTGGCGATCGACGGCAAGAAGGTTGGGGACGCATTCCACGTTATGGTCAACGGCGGCCTGACCGATACGGGCAAGGACGTGGTGGCCTGGGCCAAAGAATGTGAGGCGCTGGGCGCGGGCGAGATTCTGCTGACCTCGATGGACGCGGACGGCGTGCAGACGGGGTATGACATCGCCATGACCCGAGCGGTTTGCGACGCGGTAAATATCCCTGTGACCGCAAGCGGCGGCTGCGGGAGTGTGGCCGATATCATAGAAGTTTTTACGCAGACGGACTGCGACGCCGCGCTGGCAGCGAGCCTGTTCCACTTCGGGACGGCGACGGTGGGCGAGGTGAAAGAAGAAATGGAGAGGAACGACATACCATGCAAATTGAAGGATTGATCCCCGCGATCGTGCAGGACGTTCACACAGGCAGCGTGCTCATGCTGGCCTATGTGAACCAGGAGAGCTATGACTATATGCTGGCAAAGGGCGAGACCTGCTTTTGGTCGCGCTCGCGCGGGCGGCTTTGGCACAAGGGCGAAACCTCGGGCAATGTGCAGCGCATTTATGACATGGCCTTTGACTGCGACCGTGACACGCTGCTGATCCAGGTCGAGCAAACAGGCGCGGGCGCCTGCCATACGGGCAGCTACCGCTGTTTCGGCGACGAGCGGGGCGAGTTTGATATTGTGGAGAGTATCTTTGCGCAGATCAAGGACCGCAAGGCCAATCCGGTGCCCAAGTCCTATACGAACTATCTGCTTGATGAGGGCCTGGACAAGGTCTGCAAGAAGGTCGGCGAAGAGGCGACGGAGGCGATCATCGCCGCGAAGAACAACGACGGGCCCGCGCTGGTCGGTGAGATCTCGGACCTGACTTTTCACACGCTTGTGCTGATGTTCATGCAGGGCGTATCGCCCGCCGAGATCAAGGCGGAACTTCAAAAGCGCCATCAGGTGCAGGGAAATCTGAAGGACCAGAACACAAAGGGTGCGTTTTAGTGTTTGACCTGCATATCCATTCCGACCTCAGCGACGGGGCGGACGATTGGAAAACGATTTTGCAACAGGCCGAGGCGCTCGGCCTTCGTTGCGTTTCTATCACGGACCATGACAACTGCGAGGTCTACGCACAGATGGAGCAGCCCGAGCGGTATTTTTCGGGACGGATCGTCACGGGCATTGAAATGCAGGCTTGGCATCAGGGTATCTCCATTGAGATTTTGGGCTACGGCTTTGATGTGGAGAAAATGCGGGGGCTGCTGGACGGCCTGTATTTGCCGTTCGAAGTCATTCGCGGCGAGGAACTGCGGCGGCTGCACGCGAACTCTGTGGCCTTGGGTATGCGCTTTGCGCCCGATGTGATGCAGCGGTATGACCCTGAGCAATACTTTTACGCGACGGAGTATCTGCACGTTGAAATGCGCAAGTTCCCCGAAAATCGGGCGCTGGTGCCGGACGCGGAGAGCTGGGAGCGCGAGCACGTGTTCTTCAAGCGGCACACGTCCAGGCCCGGCGACCCCTATTATGTGGACGAGAGCGATCTGCTGCCGGGCGCGGATCGGGTGATCGAGGTGATCCGCGCGGCGGGCGGGCTGGTCTTTATGCCGCACGTGTTCGGATACGGAGAACGCGCACTTGACGTACTGCATGGGCTGGCGGACGCGGGCCTGCTCGACGGCGTGGAATGCTATTATCCGAGTTTTACGGCGGAGCAGACGGTCTATCTGCTGGACTTTTGCAAGGAGCGCGATCTGCTGATCTCCGGCGGCAGCGACTGGCACGGGGCCAACCGGCCGGAGAATAAAATGGGCGTAGACGCCCCTGTGGGGCAGTGGACAGTGGGCAGTGGACAGAGCCGCTGCGGCGGGAAAATTTTATTTTAACCGCGAAAAACGCGAACCGGGGTCCCCGCCCAGCACCTAGTGTTCGGCCTAGGCGCTGGGTGGGGTGGCAATGGACGCGAATACCGCTGCGGCGGGGAGTTTTTCGCCGCGAAAGGCACGAAAAAACACGAAAAGGAGAATATTATGTGGAGTAGAGCAACATTAAAGACGAGTGCGAAGGGCGTGCTGCGCAAACACTATTGGTTTGTTTTTGCGGCTTGTTTGGTAGCCGGAATTTTGAGCGGAGGCAGCCAATCGCCCCTCAATCTTTACAACACCATGGATTCGGGCTATCGTTCTTCCGGTTTCTCCCCTAACGCGGCGATGCAGCTGATTCTATTTGGTATTGTCTGCACGCTCACACTCGCGGTGGCCGTATACAAGATCTTTGTGGGCAATCTGATTCAGGTGGGCTACTGCC
>WRCT01000110.1 GCA_009783775.1 Clostridiales bacterium
GCAAAGGCGCGTTTTATGGGAGTATTCGGGGGATCGTAGGTCAAGACAAAGGCAAGCAGGCGGCCGATATCCTGCGCCCGTTCCCCTGTCTCCCGCTGCTCAAAGTCCACGCCCCACCAGCGCGCGCCGTCCCAGAGAAAGTTGCGGCCATTGACATCGCCGCGAATCTGGCCGTCCATCGCGCGGTAGAAGTCTGCCAGCCATTCGATTAGGCTGTCCGCAATGGAGTGGGCAGTGTCTCGTTCGCAGTGGGCAGTCTCCAGGCGAGTCAGCAAGTCGGGCAGGGGTTCACCGTCGATATAAGACATTTTGATCGTGGAACCCTCCTGCGCGATCAGCTCAGGCACGGGCACACCCGCCGCGTGTAACTGTGTGAGCATGGCGGCCTCTAACGCTGCGGCTGCGGGCGAGGCCACGCGTTTTTCCACCAGACTGTCGCGCAGAATCACGGTATTTCGCTTGGAATAAAACTTAAAATCGGACTTCAATCTCACACCCCGATTCGTAACCGTTGAGCTCCTGCGCCACGCCCAGCACCGCGTTTTTGAGGATCTTCTGCACAAAGGGGACCATGTCGACACGTTTCCCGTTGACAGTGAGCGCCACGCCCCGATCTGCCACGCAGTCACTGCGCTTTCTCTGTCCGGCCAGAATCGCGCGCCCCAGTTCCGCGCAGGCTAATCCGCAGGCGCCGCAGCACTCCGGCTCAAAATCCGGCAGCCGATCATAGACCCTGCGCTCGATCAGATCGACCAACGCGGCGATATTTTCCACCGCGCTGAACGCGGGCAGGCCGTGATATTCCTGTATTTCGTCCGCGATACGGCCCGAGACGCAGAATGTCATATCGCTCAGTTTTTCCCGCAGATCCTCTTCGCCATGCGCGGTGACGATCGTGGGAATGGGGATATCCGACACGCCCTCGAGCACGACCCAGTCATACGCGCCCTCGTAGAACGAGAGGATCTTGCCCATCGGCAGCTGTTCGGGAAAGAGCAGGGAGGTTTCGGTTAACCCGCGCGCGCAGACCAACCCCGCGCCCGCCCGGCTGTGACGGTTCGTATTGCTGGCGGGGTCAGGATCGATGGCAAAGGCCTCGAAGTGGATCTCCTTAACCGAGCCGACACGATAGCCGCGCGCCAAAAGCTCGCAAATGATCCGCTCGATCGTGGTGGTCTTTCCGCTTTTGGAAATGCCGCATACGCTGAATACTTTCATAAGTCACCTCACCAAGATTTAACCGCGAACCACGCGAAAAATGCGAACAACGTCAACAAGAGTATAACACAAAGCAGGACCCAATCCCAGCGGTTGAGGGTGAGGGTGTAATAGCTCGTGCGTTTGGGGTGGGCGCGAAAGGCGCGCATATCCAAACTCATGGCCAGCTCCCGCGCGTTTTGCAGACTTGCCGCGAGAACGGGCAGCAGTAGATAGGAGTAGAGCTTGACCCGTTGTTTGAGTTTCAGTTCGCGGATCACAATGCCGCGCAGGGCGAGGGCGGTCAGGCTGTCGCGCAGTTCCTCCCCCAATTGCGGGATAAAGCGAATGCCGACCGAGACCATATAGGCGACCTCATAGGGCAGGCGCAGCTGTACCATGGCCTGGATCAGCGCGCGCGCGGGATAGGGGGTAAACAGCGCGGCGCTGGTGATAAACAAAGCCAGCCGAAACAGCACAAGCAGGCCCTTTTCCAGCCCGCCCGAAGTCAGCAGCGGGACGTTCCAAAGCTGCAGCCAAACCAAACCGGACGGCGCAAACAGGCTTTGCAGCAGTGCGACCATGAGCACCACCTGCCACAGGCGTTTGAAACGGCCGAATAATCGTTTGAAACGCACGCGCAGCAAAACCGCGCACAGGAGCGCCAGACAGAGCAGGGCCGCCATAAACCGGACGTCACGCAATGCGACGCCGAAACCGGAGAAAAAGAGCGCCAGCGCGAAGATCACGCGCGGGTCGGGGCGTTTAGAATCGGTGTCAGCGGGACGGGTGTCAGCGGTGTCAGGGGCGGTGTCAGGGGGACGGTTCCCCTGACACTGCGGTGTCAGAGCGAACCGTCCCCGCTGACACCACTCCCGACCTTTTACCTTACGACTATCCATCAAGCAGCACCCCCTCTTTGATAAAGCGGGGGTCCGCACCCAGCGATTCGGCAAAGGTCCGGTCGTGGGTGATGACAAGCAGGCCAAGATCGCGTGCCAGCAATCGCCGCAGGGTGGCGGCAAGCAGTTCGCGCCTGCGCCGGTCAAGGCCGGTGGTCGGCTCGTCCAGCACCAGAAAGCGCGGTTCACAGGCCATGATCGCGGCCAGGGCCAGGCGCTGCTTTTCGCCCCGACTGAGGGTGTAAGTGGTTTGGTCCAGGGTATCGTTCAGCTCAAATTCTTCGCAAAGCGCGCGCGCCTTTTGCTCGGCCTCGGGTTTGGCCATGCCGCGCAGTTCCAAGGGAAAGGCGATCTCCTCTAATGGCCGCGCCGCGAAGATCTGCCGCGCGGGCTCCTGAAACAAATAGCCGGCCTGCCGCCCGATTTCGCCGAGTTTTAAGCCCGCGATATCCTGCCCGTCATACAGAATTCGTCCGGTATCCGGCTTGAGGATACCCGCCGCCAGCTTGCCAAAAGTGGTCTTGCCGCTGCCGTTTTCGCCCAGCAGCGCAGTGCAGGCGCCGGACGCGAAAAAATCGACTGTCAGCCGAAAATCTTGCCTGTTGGGATAAGCGAAGGTGACCTGTTCAAACCGTATCATAGCCACTCCTTTTCCCAATCCACGGTACGCGTGGCGACAGAGGAAAGCGCGCCGTCATGATCGACCATCAGCAGGGTGCGGCCTTTGCGCCGCAGGTCGTGTAACCGTTCGGTTAGGGCCGCTTTGCCCGTTTCGTCCAGCTGCGAGAGCGCCTCATCCAACAGCAGGATCTTCGGATCGAGCGCCAGCACCGCCGCCAGCACGACCAGCTGCTTTTGCCCGCCGGAGAGCTCTTTGGGCGAGGCAAAGCGCAGGCGCTCCAGCCTTGTGAGAGCCAGGACTTCCCCGATTCGTTCGCCGATAACCTCGCGCGGCAAGCAGAGATTTTCCAACCCAAAGGCGATTTCGTCCTCGACCGTGTCGCAAAAGAGCTGGGTATCGGGGTTTTGAAAGACAATGCCGATTTCACACGCCCGCTCGGCCACGGTGAGGTCACGCACATCGCGGCCGGAAAGCAAGACCCGGCCCGAGATCTCGGCGGGGATACTGCCCGGAATCAGACCGCAGACCGCGTGCAGCAGGGTGGACTTGCCGCAGCCGGACGGGCCTTGGATCAGCACGGCCTCACCGGATTCCACGGCAAAGGAAAGCCCCCGCAACACGGGCTTGTCGCCATAGGCTACGGATAGGTTGTTGACTTGAATCACAGACATGATGTCTCTTCCCCATTATTCAGTCGGTATCCTGGATTGTTTCGTCGTGGCACTTTCGTTTTTATGACCTCCCCGCTCCTCGCAATGACGATGGTATGATTCTCAGCGCAATGACGATGGTATGATTTTCAGCGTAATAACGATAGTATGATTCTCAGCGTAATGACGATGGTATGATTCTCAGCGTCATTGCGAGGAGCGAGAAGTCCATAAGAGTACAGGAAACCCGACGAAGCAATCCAGTCTCCCAAGTCAATTCGCCCTTAAAACGCGGCAATTTCATCATACAGATCCCGCCATTCGGGATTTAGTCCTTCAATCAAGGCTATCTTGTCTGCCCTCGATCCCGCCTTGATTTGTTTCTCGCGCGCAATTGCCGCCAGAATCGTCTCGTGCTCTTCATAGTATCCCAGCTTGTCCACCGCGTATTTTCCGGTGAATCCCGCCACCGCTTTGCTTTTGTGTTCATAAACACGCTTGACCAACGCGGAGGTTACGCCGGTGTATAAGGTCCCGTTTCGTTTATTGAAAAGAATGTATGTATAACTTTTTTTCGAATGTCCCATAAGTTCTTCAGTTAAGACTGATCTCCAGCAAATACTTGCACCAGCGCTGGCCGAAGGGGTCCTTGGCCATGATCATCATATGGGGGCCGGTGCCGCCGGACGCCGGCGTGCCCAGGGGTTTTCCATTCTCTTCAAAGACGATAAAGCAGTTCTCCGTGTCGAAAGCCTCCGCTGCGGGAATGGCCGAGGCGTAACCGTCCGCCGCCGAAAAGATAACTGTCTCCGCCGTCGAATACTCCACGCCAAGTCTCTCGAGCAGGACGGCCAGAGAAACGCCGGTGAACTGTTTTTTTTCATAGTCTGTGTTTTTTGTTTTCGCGTTGGTTTGGACAGTCCGCGAAAGGGGCCGGAGATCTTCCATGGAAACAACCCATTCCTGCCCGTTTGCCGCGATCAAAAACGTGCCAGCCTCCTGCATGGCTTTCTTTTGCAGAACGTTATCGCGGTTGAGCAGGGCCAATGCGATAGCCGCCGCAATAAGAACGCCTGATACGAAAAGCACTGTTTTGGTGTTTCGTTTCATGGTTTTCCTCCATCAAAAACGGCATAGGGCACAATCATATCCTCACGGCAGACCAGGCCATGCGCGCCGCCGTCACCGTTCGGGTGCAGGCCATGGTCGGCGGTGACGATCACCTTGCCACCCCACAGCGCGGCCAGCTGCGCCACATAACCGTCGAGCAGGCGCAGCCGCGCGGCAACCGCATTGGAATAGGGACCGAAGTCATGCGCGGCCTCATCGAGGCCGTGGAAATGCACCACCAGCAGGTCCGCGTTGAGGTTCTTCTTTGCCGCCTCAAAAATCTTATCGTCCCCCCCGGGCGTAAGCTCCGGCGCGAGGCTTGTGAGAATCAGCCGGATATCGCCCTCGATATAAGCCGCGTTACGGGCCTTTTCAAAGAGATCGGGCGCTTGCGGCTGCTTGTTCACGCGGTCACAAATGCCGTGGACGTCCGGCAAAACGCCGGTCAGGATCGTCGCCAGTCCCACGGGAGAGAGGGGCGGATAGGCGGCAAGCGCGGGCTGCGGGTTCAGGTCCGCGAGAAAGGGCTGGTCGTTTTGGAATCGCGCAAACATCTCCCAGCCCCAGCCGTCCAGGATAATCAATAACACGCGCTCGTCTTGCGCCAAAAAGGACACCGCGTCGGCGTGGGCTTGCGCGATGGAGCGCGCGGGCGCGTCCGCGATCAGGCCGGCCACGTCGGCTATTCTTTCGCCGCCGGCAAATACATAGTCCAGCGTATTGCCGGAGGGTTCCAGCGCGGCGCGCGCGAAGTTTGGATCGCGTGCCACGGAGCCGTCCCGCCCGAAAATGGCAAGTTCCCGCTCAGCGGTCAGCAGCTCCGCTATTGGCTTTCGCATGATAAACTCATAGACTTCTGCAGAATTGCCGTTTTGTTCCGCGCGGCCCTGCAGCTGATAGCTTGCGTAAAGCGGCAGCAGGGCCAGCTGTCCCGCCGAGAACAGGCGCGAACCCGCCGCGTCCACCAGCCCGATCGCGCCCTCCTCTGCCACCACTATGATTTTTTGCAGGGTTTTCACCTTGCTGGAAGGCGGATGATTGAGGTTGATACATTCCCAGCCGTTTGCGAATGAAAACGCTATGTATGCGCCGTCAAGATCGCCCCCGCTGATCAGCACACTGTAGCCGTCGGCGGCAATGAGCAGCAGGTTATAGGTCTCGGCGCGCGGATCGGCCTTTGCGATAACGTCCGCCAGCAGAATACAGGGCAGGGTTTCGCCTTTGTTTTCCACCTTCGTCCATGCAAAACCGTCCGCCGACTCGCGGTTCAGTTCAAAGATCACGTTGACATCGCCCTCCACCGTAACGGTCGGGACAAAGCCCTTGCCGAAGGGGTTCGGCGCGCAGGCGGTCAGCAGGAGCAGGCAAAGAAGGATCGCAAGCCCTCTCTTCATTTCACCACCCCCAGCTTTTTGAGTTGTTTGGTCAGCCCACAGGCCAATGCGCCGCCGCCGCCGCCCGAAAGCGCGGCGACAACCAGCGATAGCAAGAGCGGCACAACAGGCAATTGAAAGAAGGCCAAGTTGACAATGAGCGTGCCCGTCAGGTTTGCGGCCATGCCGCCGAAGAAACAGCAGAGCAGGCAGCAGCCCCTGTGCCGCAGAAGCAGCAAAACAAGATCCACGGCCAGGCCGGTTAAGGTATAGCTCAACACGGACAGCGCGCCGTGGTTGCCGCCCATGCCCAGCACGAGCACCATTATGCCTTGGCAAAGGCCGCAGAAGGTTGCGGCGCCGCGCTTGCCGGTCAAGGACACGGCCAGCACCAAAAAGAGCATATACAGCCCGCCCGCCACCACCCCGCCGGGGATAAAAAGCGGACCCGTGACCAACTGCACCAGCGGCACAATGACCCACTTGACGGCAATGCCCAGC
>WRCT01000111.1 GCA_009783775.1 Clostridiales bacterium
AAGCAGCCACGCGATCATTTCATCCGCGATCTGACAGGTTTCCGTCACGGTATCATGGCAGAGGATAATGGCGTTTTCATGGGCTTCTCTTTTGAGTTTTGAGAGGATTTTCGACTTGTCTCTGAAACTCCAATCATGCGTGCTCACGTCCCAATACACCACTGCCATGCCATATTTTTTGGCGAACGCGCGGACTTTGTCATTGCTTTCGCCGTAGGGGGGCCGGAACAGTTCCGGCCTTTGCCCGGTGATGGATTCGATCTTGTCGCTGGTTTTTTTAAGCTGGCTGTCAATGCTTCCGTTGGAATATTTGGGTAGGTTCCTATGGTCGTAGGTGTGATTGCCTATCTCGTGGCCGTCGGCCGCGATTTGGCGCAACACCGTGGCGTTCCGCTCCATATCCAGGCGATAACCGACAACAAAGAAGGTGGCCTTCACATCGTACTTCCGCAATGTTTCCAATAAGTCAGGGGTGAATCCCGCCTTGCCGTGCGGGCCGTCGTCAAACGACAGCGCGATGTATTTTCCGCTCGGGTCCAGGGTGGGCCCGGGCGTTGGCGTCGGGTCGGGTGTGGGCGTCGGCGGCATCGTTGGTGCCAAAGGCGCTTCTGTCGCGCCGCGCTCAATGGCTACCGCGATTGTGACGACAGTCGGGGGTGGGGTTTGCTCGTCACTGTATAGCTCAGAGGACGCGCCGTCGCCAAGGATTTCTCCCCTGGACGCACACGCGGCAAAGAGAAGCAGAAAAGCCACAAACGCGGCGATAATGAAAAATATCTTTGCGTTTTTCGTATTCTCTTTCACGCGCGGCCTCCTTCCCTCTCCCGTCTAACACTACAAAATTATACACAGTATTACTGTGAACTGTCAAGATAATGTGTCGTTCGACATCGCGAATACCAGGATTCGCTCGTTTTCATTGCCTCCGCGCGCGCAGGTGGAGAGGACCAGAAGGCTGTCCGCGTTCGGCGGGGCGTTGGTCGGTTGGGAGAAGATGGGGTCGTTTATTGTGCCGCGCCGCGCGTCAGTGACGCGGTAGGTCAGCCTCTCCCCCGCTATTGTTTGGATCGTGATAATGGGGTGCGCCGTCAGAAAGTCCGTTTTCAGATAGCGGGCCAGCGGGGCGAACATGGAGCCGTCCTTGCGGTTGTGGCCGTAGAGAATCACAAGCGGGCCGTCAAAGCCCTCTTCGCAGCCTGTGTCCATAAAGATGGCGCCGGCTGTGTTTTTTTGGCCCGTGAAGGTGTGGGCCATATAGTATTCGTTTTCCCTGCCACGCACAATGGGATAGTCCACCGTCGTGCCGTCGATGGTGATCCAGCCGATGTAATCGGGATTGATTGCAAGCAGAGCTTGCGCGGCGGAGGGAACGGCGCTCTTTGTTTCCGGCGCGTGGACGCGCAGGTCAACGTATTCCTTTCGCGCGGTGTAGTCGTGGGTCAATCTGTAAAAGAGATTGGCCAGGCAAACCAGCCCCGCGAGCCCGACAAACAGGCGCAGGGTGGAGAGCAGGATTTGCTTTTTCATTGGGTTCTTCTTTTACGCCCCAGGGCAAAGAAGAGGGTCAGAAACACGGCGCTGAGAATGAGCCAGAGCAGGACCTTGCCGCTGTCGCCCGTGCGTGGAATTTGCCCTGTGCGAAAGGCGAGGAAATAGGGATACCCCTCGTTGCGGTGCGCACCGATACCCCAAATCCACTCGAAGTCCCAGCCCGCGTCCGTGAAGGTGGTTTTGGTTTTCATTTCCTCCGTTGATTTGCCCGTGGCGCCCGGGCTGCCGCCGACGGTCTGGCCTGTGGTCTCCACGTCGAAAAAGCAGTTGGCAATGTCCGCGCCGAAGGAACCGACCGTGCCCACAAAACCGTGGACGCGGCTTGCGTCCTCACCCGAGACAGACCCTACCGCATAACAGTTTTCTACGGTGATTTTTCCGTACGCGCCCAGGGTGCCCGCAAAGCCGCCCGCCGCGTTTCTGGTGTCGGTGGCGGCGGAGCCTAACGCGTAGCAGTTTCGGATCAAACCCGAGCTGGCGGTTCCCACAAAGCCGCCGACCGTGCCGCCGCCCGAAAAAACGCTGCCCGTCGCATAGCATTTCTCCACCGTGCCGCTGCTGGCCCAAAGCCCGATCAGGCCGCCCGCCGCGTAATCGGTAGTGGAGACGTCGGCTGTGGCGTGGCTCTGCTCGATGTAGGCGATCGTGTACTCGCTGCCGCCCGCGTAGCCGACCAGGCCGCCGGCCATAATGCGACCCGTAACCTTGCCGTGGGCCGCGCAGTTGCGTATCGTGCCACTGCCGATGTTGCCCGTCAGCACACCCACCTGTTCGTTGCCCTTCATGCCCGTGCCCGCTGTTTCCACAGTCAGGCTCTCGACCGTGCCCTCGTGTATGCGTGCGAACAGGCCGATGAAGTGCTCGCCGCTGCGGTCGCTCCAAAGGCCGGAGATCATGTAGCCGCCGCCGTCAAACACGCCGGAAAAAGCGGGGTCCCAGGACCCGATCGGTTTCCAGCCCGCGCCCGCGTGGTAGCCCGGGTTGCCCGGCAAAAGATACTCCGTCAGATCAATGTCCTTGCCGAGCTTATAGTGCGCGCCGAGGTTGTTTCGGACCGCGTCCAGCTCGGCGGCCGTGGTGATGATATAGGGGTTTTTCACGCTGCCGTCGCCGCCCGCGAACGCGTGGGCCTTCGGCGCGAAAGCCAGGCTCGCCAAGATCAAAAGGCCACTGAGGATTACAAATTTTGCCCGCATTTTTCTCTCTCCCAACACAAGATATTACAATAACTCTTATGCGGGGCGGAGCGTTTATACGACTTTATTGGTAGGGATAGGATTGAAATGCTTGGGCGGCGTCACGCATTTGCTGTTCGGTAAGGATATGGGGCGCGCCAAGATTCTTTGTGACGCAGAATAGTTTGGCCACATATTCGATCAGCTCCGCTGTGGTAAAGGCGCGCGGCAGCGTGGGCCCGACCGCCAGCACGCCATGATTGCCCAGCAGGCAGGCGCCACGGTTCCCGAGCGCGGCGAGCGCGTTTTGGGCCAGTTCCTCTGTGCCAAACAGAGCGTAGGGGGCACATTTGACAACAGGGCCGGCCGTGGCGAGCAGGTAGTGAACGGGCGCAAGATCCCGACCCGTACAGGAGATCGCGGTCGCGTAGAGCGAGTGCGTGTGCACGATGGCGTTCACATCCGGACGGGCGCGGTAGACGGCCAGGTGCATATGGATTTCCGATGAGGGGCGGCGCACACCATCGGTGATTTTGCCGTCTATATCAATTAGCGTGATATCTTCCGGCGCGGTACCGGCATAACTTAAGCCGCTTGGGGTGAGCGCAATCAGGCCCTCGGCGCGGTTATACACGCTGATATTGCCGCCCGAGCCGACGGTCAGGCCGCGCGCGAGCAGTTGTTTGCTGTAGGAAACGATGTCGGTTCGTTCTTGTTGCAGTAGCATTAGGGTGTGAACTCCTCTTCATAAAGGAATGATGAAAGGTCATGGGGGGAGAAGGTGCCTTTGCGCGTCACGACGCCGTTGCAGAGCTCCGGCGGCACGATATCGAAGGCGGGATAATAAGCCTTGACCCGCGCCTTGGCCACACGGGTTCCCATATGGGAGAGGACCTGGGCGGCGTCACGCTCTTCAATGCGAACGCTGTCGGCGGTCGGGTGATCCTTGTTGGGGCAGCCGGTGACATAATAGGGAATGCCGAAGTGTCGGGCGGCCAGCGCGATTTGAAAAGTGCCGACTTTGTTTACGATGTGGCCGTCCATGGTGATGATATCGGCCGCCGAGGTAAAGACGTTCACCCGCTCGCGTTCGAGGATATAACCGGGCATATTGTCGGTAATGACGTGGACGGAAAAGCCCATATCGGCGATGACGCTGGCGGTGAGGCGCGCGCCTTGCAAAAAGGGGCGGGTCTCGGGGCAGATAAAACGCGGGGTTTTTCCCTGGCTTTGGCAAGCCAGCAGCATGGTGCCGACGATGGTCTCGGCAAAGCATTGGGTCATTACGACGCCGTCCTTCGGGAAGTGAGCGACTAGATGTTCGGCGATTTCTCTGTAAACCGCATAGCGGATTTGCAGGGCGTCGAACGCGTAGTCGAAGATGGCGTCCGTCACATTGTCCCCTGCGTCCAGCGCGCGGCGCGCGTGGGCAAGGCAGGCGTCCGTGACCATTTTCATTTTCGCCGTGGTTGTGGGACGGGCTTGGGAGAGGACCTCGGCGGCCTTTTGCAGGGTTTCCCATTGCCGTTCGACAGTATCGTCACGACATTGCCACGCGGCCAGGACCATGCCCATGGCGGCAGCGGTATAAGGGCCGCCGCTTTGCGTAACCATGTCTCTTATAGCCTGCGCCACCTGTTCATAGGTTTTGCAGATTACGTACTCCTTGCGGTAGGGATAGACGCGGCGGTCCAGGATACGCACCGTGCCGGTCTCGTACCAGGCGACGTTTTCATATTGCAGCAATTCTGCCATGCCCATGTCTTGACGTTTCATGAGTTTATTATAAGCCCAATGCGCGTAAAGTTCAAGACTCGGCAGATTGAGTAAAAAATACTTAAGGAATTTTATGTATTTGGGTTGACTATGCTCACCAAATCTGATACTTTATAGCGTAAGAGTTATGGGACATAATAATATTGAAACGGGGTGAAAGCAAATGAAAAGCAAAGAATTGAAAACGGAACGACGCGCACGGTGGTCCTGGTACTTTTATGATTTCGGAAATTCTGCATACGCATCGGTGATTTTGCTGGCTGTATACTCCGTGTATTTTCTCAATACCGTGGTGGGCGACGCCGACGGAAGAGGGACTCTGCTGTGGGGCGTTTCGGTTGCGATCGCCGCAATCGTGGTGGCTTTGGCCTCGCCTGTGCTGGGCGCTATCGCGGACGTCACCAAACATAAGAAAAAGTTTTTGATCGGCACGACACTGCTGTCCGTGGTATTTACGGCGCTTTTGTTCTTTGTCCGTCAGGGCGATGTCTTTTTGGGAATGCTCTTCTTCATCCTGGCCGAGATCGGATACCGCGCCGCGCAAGTGTTCTATGACGCGTTGCTGTCGGACATCTCCACGCCCGAGACGATCGGCTCCATCTCCGGCAAAGGCTGGGCCATGGGCATGGTCGGTGGGATCCTGGCACTGGTGATTATCGCGGTGCCGATCCAGCTTATCGGAAACCACATTATCCCATTCGCCTTTATCATTACGGCCATATTCTTCCTGCTCTCCTCTATTCCAACCTTCCTGTGGGTGAAGGAAAAGGGAGAGGATAACCCGCAGCCGCATGAAAAGCCGCTCATTTTGACTGCGTTTAAGCAAATCGGCAAGACCTTTCGTTCCATAAAAAGCTACAAAGAGTTTATCAAGTATATGGTGGCGTTTTTGATCTACAATGACGGCATCATGATGTTGATGGATTACGCCGCCATCATCGGCGCGATCCTGTTCGGCTTGGAAACGGTGCAGCTGATTATCTTTGTGATTCTGATCCAGGCCACCGGCGCGATCGGCGCGCTGTTGTTCGGCAAGATCGCCGACTGGCGGAGCAGCAAGGAGGCCACGCTTTACTCGCTCGTTATTTTGACGCTGTCCCTTTGCGGTCTCTTCTTTCTTGAAAGGGGCACGTCTTCGGGCATGACCTGGTTCTTCATCATCGGCGCTCTGGCGGGTTTCTCCCTGTCCGGCGCGCAGGCGGTGAGCCGCGGCATGGTCGTGCAGCTGGCGCCGCCCGAAAAAGTGACGGAGTTCTACGGTTTTCTGTCGGTGGCGGGACGCACCTCGACCTTCATCGGGCCGCTGGTATTCGGCGTGCTTTCTCATGGGATGACCGATTGGTATCTCAAACAGGGCGTCGGTGAGAATCTCGCGCTGCAATACGGCGTATTGTGGGGAATCGGTTCTATCCTGCTCTTTTTGGCGCTGGGCAGTTTCTTGCTCCTATTTGTTAAGCGCGTCGTCGCGGGAAAGAAGAGCGCACAAACGGAGTAAGCGGCGCCCGTGGCCAACCTGCGATACAAGTTCATTTTTGCCCTGCTCAAGTGGCCGGTTCGTTTGATCCTGCGCTTGTGGCTGGGGTTTTCGATCGGCAAGGCTCGCGCACCGCGCGGGCCCTGTATCGTCATTGCCAACCATACCACGGACTTTGATCCCATCTTTGTCGGCGCGGCATTTCGCCGCCAGGTTTTCTATGTCGCCAGCGAGCATATCTTTCGTTCGAAACGGTTTGCACGCCTGATCAACTTTGCCTTTGCGCCCATCTCACGCATGAAGGGCGCGACGGATTCGAGCTCG
>WRCT01000112.1 GCA_009783775.1 Clostridiales bacterium
CGGTGAAGGGGATATTGCAGGGCTGGCAGCGCACGCCGCCGTCCTCGTCGGCGAACAGGGCGGTCAAGTGCAGCACGCCGTCCGTGAGCATACCGTTTTGCGTGGGCGCGACCTCACGGATCTGGGCCGTGCCGGAGGCATGGAGCAGGCTGCAGCCGGCCGGAACGGGCACCTCCTCGCGCACGCGGCAGCTGTGTGTGCCGAGCAGAGCACGGCGCCTTTGCGTGATGGCCGAGCCCAGCTCCTCCATGTTGCGTGTACCCGTAATGCTTGAGATGCAGGCGCGCTGCTCGGATTGCAGGACGATCGCGGTGAGCGCGACTACAGCGGTGATACGCACGCTCTCCCCCTCCGCGACCGCGCGGCACTCGAAGACCTGCGTCTCTACCTGGGCACGCATACCGCCGGTTACGCGCTCGTCGCGAATCCGGTGCGTGAAGTCCGCCTTGGCCTCGAAGGCGAACACGGGCAGGGTCTCGCCCCGCATTAAGAGTTGCAGCGTGATGGTGCCGCCCGCGTCTACCGCGCCGTCCGCACAGGCGGTATCGCTGACTGCTGCAAAGGCAATCGAGGAAAGCACGTCGGTCGCGGGTTCGCCCTCGGGCAGCGGAATGACACTTTCGATCCTCGCCTGCGATGTCAATGCGGCCACAAAAGTTTCAAAGGAAAGGGCGGATTTTTGAATATCCATGAGAATCCTCCTAACAAGGTTTGTTCATAAAAATCTATGAGAAGATCGGGGGCTTATGCGTAATTTTTTATTGACAAGGTTTTTTGAGAGGAATATTATGAGGAATGAAAAAAAGAGAAAGAGGGAGAAAACATGAACAAGTATATCGAAAAGGTGTTGGAAGACGTCCGGCGGCGCGACGCGCACGAGCCGGAGTTTATACAGGCCGTGGATGAAGTGCTGCTTTCTTTAGAGCCCGCGATCGAGGCGCACCCGGAGTATGAAAAGCTGGGTTTGCTCGAGCGTTTGGTTGAGCCGGAGCGCGTGGTTTCCTTCCGCGTCCCCTGGATGGACGACAAGGGACAGGCCCGCGTCAACCGCGGATTTCGCGTGCAGTTTTCCAGCGCAATCGGCCCCTACAAGGGCGGGCTGCGCTTTGCCTCGCACGTGAATTTATCCGTCATGAAGTTCCTGGCCTTTGAGCAGACGTTCAAGAACAGCCTGACTACGCTGCCCATGGGCGGCGGCAAGGGCGGGTCGGACTTTGATCCGAACGGCAAGTCGGACAATGAGATCATGCGTTTCTGCCAGTCCTTTATGACCGAGCTGCAGCGTCACATCGGGCCCAGCCTGGACGTGCCGGCCGGCGATATCGGCGTCGGCGGACGGGAGATCGGGTTTATGTTCGGGCAGTATAAGCGCATTCGCAACGCCTATGAAAACGGTGTGATCACCGGCAAGGGTCTGTCCTATGGCGGCAGCCTGATCCGCCCCGAGGCGACGGGCTTTGGCGCGGTGTATTATCTGCGTGAAGTACTGGCGCACGAGAATGACACGGTCGCCGGCAAGCGCGTGGCGATCTCGGGCTTTGGCAACGTTTCCTGGGGCGTGTGTATCAAGATCGCGCAGCTGGGCGGCAAGGTCGTGACCCTGGCCGGGCCGGACGGTTATATTGTGGACGAGGACGGCGTCAGCACGCAGGAGAAGTGGGACTACCTGCTTGAAATGCGCAGCAGCGGCCGCAACCGCGTGCAGGACTATGCCGAGAAATTTGGCGTGCCCTTCTTCGCGGGCCAAAAACCCTGGGGTGTGGCCGTGGACATCTGTATGCCCTGCGCCTATCAGAACGAGCTGGGCATGGCCGAGGTCAAGCAGATCGTGGCGAACGGCGTAAAGTATTATATGGAAGTGGCGAATATGCCCACGACGCCCGAGGCGCTGGCTTATCTGGAGAGCAACGGCGTGATCTGCGGGCCGGGCAAGGCGGTCAACGCGGGCGGCGTGGCCGTGTCGGGCCTGGAGATGAGCCAGAACGCGGGACGGCTCGGCTGGCCGGCGGAGGAAGTGGACAAGAAATTGGTCACGATCATGAAGGATATTCATGACGCCTCGGTCCGCGCCGCCGAAAAAGTCGGCCTGGGTTATAACCTGATCGCGGGCGCGAACCTGGCCGGTTTTGCCAAGGTCGCCGAGGCCATGATTGCGCAGGGATTGGTATAGCTTAAGCGGATAGATCGGGCAGGGTGCGTAAGTGCCCTGCCTATTTCTTTACCCCGATATAAAAGACATAGCCATAATACTGCTTGTATTTTGCGTAAAGTTCAGCCTCGTATTTGTTTTCTTCAATATAAGCAGCTACGGTGTCATTTCGCGGATACTTTTCCAAAAGAGCCTTGTCGGCCACCGCGCGCGGACCAAAGTAATGCTCCGTCCAGCATATTTCGGGCAGCGGGAACGCAGCGACAAGAAGATAGCCCGCTCTTTGCAGGAGCGCGATATTGTTCCCGATGGTGTCCAGGGGGTGAGAGGCCTCCGCCCAAAGTTTCTCCACTTCGGCAGGGCGCTCGTCAGAGAACCATGACGGACAGGTTACGGCGATATGGCCACCCTTTTTGAGAAAGCGTTTCCAGTCGTTTAGGCCCTTTTCAAAGCCAATGCCGTCTATGGCTCCTTCGCACCAAATCAAATCAAATTCATCTTCAGCAAATGGAAGTTTTTCCATATCCCCGACCATGCCGAAGACCCTGTTCTGTTGGTTCAGCTTTTCGGCATTGGCGTTGAATACATCAATAAATGCAGGGCAGAGGTCCAGACCGGTGATATTCGCATTGAGATTTTGCGCCAGAACCATGGTTTGTCCACCGGTGCCACAGGCCAGGTCGGCCGCGCGCGCGATTTTGCTCAAGTCGCCCAAAAAGCCCAGGGCCTGTAGCGTTACTTCGGGACTGCCCGGCCCCTGCCGCTCCAGGCCCACATGGGTCTCCACAATCAAATCCATCATGGTAAGTTCTTTGCTTTCCATTCTTTTGCTCCTTAAACGTGATATTACATACATTATACCGCATTTACATCAATCGCGCTACGGTAGTAAACAAAAAGCAAGTGATAAGCCCGCAGAGGGTGGGCACGGCAAAGGCCAGGGCGGTCCATTTGAGGCTGCCGGATTCCTTTCGGATCGTGAGGCAGGTCGTGGCGCAGGGCCAATGCATCATGGTGAAGAGTATCATGGAGACGGATGTGATCCAGGTCCAGCCGTTTTGCACGAGCAGGGCCTTGAGCTGGGTCAGGCCGTCCAGTTCCATCAGACTGCCCTGCGACAGATAGGCCATGATGATGATGGGCACGACGATTTCATTGGCCGGCAGGCCCAGGATAAAGGCGATGAGAATGACGCCGTCCAGGCCCAGCAGGCGCGCGAAGGGGTCGAGAAAACCCGCGCAATGGGAGAGCAGGCTGAGGCCGGAGACCTGTGTGTTGGTCATGAGCCAGAGGATCAGGCCGGCGGGCGCGGCGGTGAGCACGGCCCTGCCCAGGACCGCAAGCGCGCGGGAAAGCAGGGAGCGCACGATGACCTTGCCGATCTGCGGCCGGCGGTAGGGCGGCAGTTCCAGCGTGAAGGAGGACGGCAGACCGCGCAGCACGGTCAGCGAAAGCAGTTTGGATACCGCCAGGGTCATGCAAATGCCAAGCACGATGATGGCCGCCAGCAGCGCGGCGGAGGCGAAGGTGGCGAAAAAACCGCCTGCCGCGCCGAGGAAAAACATGGAGATGATGGCGATGAGGATCGGGAACCGCCCGTTGCAGGGCACGAAGTTGTTTGTGATCATGGCGATCAGGCGTTCGCGCGGGGAGGTGATGATCCGGCAGCCCGTAACGCCCACCGCGTTGCAGCCGAAACCCATGCACATGGTTTAGCCGAACTTGTTATGTTCGGCGGATTATTTCAACATTCTCGTCATTTAAGACAATGGCTTTTATCTTGTCACGGACCAGCAGGCGTTTTTCGGCAAGGGGGCGCGTTGTATCGGCAAGCCCCAGCTCGTTGAGAATCAGCGCGTCCAGGAGCTGGATCTGCCAGTTTTTGTTTTTGCAGTTCGGGTCGGTGATGTATTTGGGGTCTGACTTGGCGCGGGAGTAGCACTTGTAGCAGCCGTGATTTTGGGCGTAACGCGCGCCGCAGTGTTGGCAGGTGAGCAGGCCGGTCAGCAGCGAAGATGTCCTTGGTGTTGGGTCACGCAGCAGGGCCTGCGTTTTATCAAAGGTCTCACGGTCGACGATCGGTTTATGAAGGCCGTCGCAGGTTTGGTTTTTGAATTTCACCTTGCCGATGTAAACATTGTTGCGCAGGATATTGGCAACGAGGGAATGGCTGTTCCAGCCGCCGTATCGTTCGTGCATTTGGCGGGCGATCGCGTGCGTGCTTTGACCAGACAGGAATCTCTTATAGACCTCCCGCACCTGCGCGGCCTTGTGTTCGTCCACGATCAGTTCCCCCTCGGTATAGAGATAGCCTGTCGGGATCATGGCGCCGCCGTGGAAACGGCCGCTTTTGCAGCGCGCGACGCGGCCCATGGTGAAACGCTCCGCGATCTGGTCCTTTTCCAGCTGCGCGAAGACCGAGAGAATGCCGATCATCGCGCGCCCGAAGGGGGAGCCGGTGTCGAAGTTTTCGCTCACCGAGACAAACTCCAGGCCGTAGCGCAGGATCTCGTCTTCGATCAGCGTCAGCGTATCCTTCTGCGAGCGGCTCAAACGGTCCAGTTTGTAGACGACGATCACATCGAGCGCGCGGCTGCGGATATCATCCAGCATTTGACGCAATGCGGGGCGGTCCGTGTGCCCGCCGGAGTAGCCGCCGTCGGTATAGATTTTTTGGACGTGCCAGTCCTTCGCGGCGCAGTAGGCTTGCAGGCGAACGGTCTGCTCGTCGATGGAGTAGTTCTCGATTTGGTTTTCGGTGGACACGCGTACATAACAGCCCGCACGCGGCAGATTTTTCTCCATATTTCCAATTGTATTTTTGGTTTTCTTGTTGTATACTGGGGTAAACGTATATTATGGGGGGAAAGGGTTATTAAAAAGAATAAATACTTAAATGGCATACTGCCGATGATTTTGATCAATTTTTCGATCGGTTCCGTTTATTGCTGGACATTGTTCAAAGAGGACATCATTTCCTATACCGGTTTTTCCAAATCGGTGACGGAATGGTGTTTTTCGCTGGCGATTTTTTGCCTGGGTATGTCGGCCGCGTTCGGCGGCAAGATCGTGGAGAAGGACGTGAAAAAATCCACGCTGATCACGTTTATCACCTTTACGCTGGGCTGGATCGTGACCGGTTTCGGGATTCAAATGAAAAGCGCGTTCCTTACCGTGCTCGGGTTTGGCGTGATTCAGGGCATTGGTTTGGGCTTTGGATATATCACGCCTGTGAAAACACTTATGATATGGATGGATAAAAACAAGGGTTTAGCGGCCGGGCTATCAATCGGCGGTTTTGCGCTTGCCGGCGTATTGGTAAATCCCCTAATTGCGTTTTTCTTGGGAAAGGTCCCCGTTTATGTCGTTTTTTATGTGCTTGCCGGTATCTTTGGCGCGTGCATCTTTGCAGCGTATTTGCTTATATATAGACCTGAGGCAGTAGATGACAGAGAAGAATTCCAGAGAGTGTTTAAAATCAAGGAGATTATCTTTACCAAGAAATTTATCTTATTGTGGCTTGTGTTTTTCTTAAATATTACTTGTGGACTCGCGCTGATCAGCCAAGAAAAGCAAGTGTATTGCAGCGAAACTTTAGGCATTGTCTCTATCGCATTGGTCGTCATATTCTGCAACATAAGCGCCCTGATGAATTTGGTGGGCAGACTGTCTATGGCCTCCTGGCAGGATAGATTAAAGCGGAAGCATGTGCCTTACTTTGTTATGGCTATCAGTTCTCTGCTTGTTTGCTTTGTCGCGTCCTTTGCGTCTGATAAGTTGATGCTGACTCTCATTACGATGTGGACGGTGAATTTCTTCTTTGGCTGCGGGTTTTCCTGTATGCCGAATATCCTGCACCAACATTATGGTTTGAATCAATTTTCCACCGTGCAGGGTTTATCTCTAAGCGCATGGGCAGTAGCTGGCCTAGTCGGAAATCAGCTTTCTTTATTTATTATGCATAATTATAGCCTAAGCGCTTTGTATCTGTGCTTAGGCATAATTTATTCGGTAATGCTGGGGCTCCTGTTGGTTTGGAACAGGATCTCTTTCAAAAAACAGGCTTAATCGTACAACGGGAACCGCGCGCAAAGCGCCAGCGTTTCTTTTTTGACCTCGTCTATCGCCGTTTCC